>NZ_JAEHBO010000079.1:0-23842 GCF_016483575.1 Bacillus cereus group sp. N12 | reverse complement strand
ATCTATGAGCGGAAAAACAATTGAAGTATTAAATACAGATGCAGAAGGTCGCCTTGCGTTAGCGGACGGTATTACGTATGCTAAAAAACTAGGTGCAAACTACCTTATTGATGTTGCGACATTAACAGGCGGTGTAATTGTTGCACTTGGAAATCATACGACAGGCGCAATGACAAACAATGAAGAGTTGTTTGAGCAAGTACTAGAAGCTTCTATGGAAACGGATGAATCAATTTGGCAATTACCGATTTTTGATCGTGATAAAGAACGCGTTCGAAACAGTAAGTTTGCTGATTTAAATAACTCACCAGGCCGTGAAGGGCATGCGGTTATGGCAGGTACATTCCTAGGTGAATTTGCTGAAGATACACCGTGGGTACACTTAGATATCGCTGGAACATCTGAAACATCAGGAGCAAATGATTTAGGGCCGGCCGGGGCAACAGGTGCAATGGTACGTACACTTGCAACACTTGTTGAGCGTTTCGGGGAAGAATAATTTTTGAAGAAAAGACTGTCTCAAACATTTGAGGCAGTCTTTTCTTATTGATATGGTACGAGTGTGATCAGTTTTTGTCGGTAAGTCGATACAACTTCATTTACTATTATGCTGTTTAAAAACGTGTGGCATAGTGAAAGGCTCGTCTTATAAAGAAATCGTATATAACGTCCCGCTTAAAGCAAAGGAAGTACGTCCTGTTTCTTCAGAGACAACTAAAATAAGTGCGTCACTTTTTTCTGATAAGCCAATTGCAGCTCTGTGACGTGTTCCTAGTTCAGGATCAACTTCCGTACTTTTCGTTAACGGAAGAATATTAGCTGCTGAAACAATATGATTATTTTTAACGAGAACGGCTCCGTCATGAAGAGGATTACCTGGATAAAAAATTGATTCGAGTAACGGTGCAGTTAAATGAGCGTTTAATGTTGTGCCAGTTTGAATACAAGATTCAAGCGTCTCGTTTCGTTCCACAACGATAAGAGCACCGTGTTTGCGGGCACTTAAATGTTGGACAGCAGTTGTGATAAAATGTGAGCTTTCTGTATAAGGTGATAAATACGCCTGAATATAGTATGTAGCTGCCAATGTTTGTACATTTGCCAACATATGATGAATCTCTTCCATTTTACATAAAATACATTCATCTTCTTTATCAATTGCTTGCCTCATAATAGATAATTCTTTTTCAGCGCTTTCAATCATTTGCTTTGTTTGTATTTTGAGCTCTTCGGACAAGCCCCATTCTTGCATAATCCTCATTCCCTTTGGTGGAGTATTTAACCATAGTGTATACAAATATTCCTAGTAAAATCCTGCTATATTTTATAAAATATTGAGATACAGGTTGTTTTTTTCATATAATAAAGGTATGACAAGCGGGAGGAGATAGAGATATGAATTGGAAACAAGAATTTAGTCGCTGGCTTTCATATGCAGAATTAGACGTAGAATTAAAAGAACAGCTAGAAAACATGAAGCAAGATGAGAAGAAAATTGAGGATAGCTTTTATAAAAATTTAGAGTTCGGTACAGGTGGTATGCGTGGTGAACTTGGTGCTGGTACGAACCGATTAAATGTATATACAGTTCGTAAAGCGACACAAGGATTAGCGAAATTTATTGAAAAATTAGGTGAAGAAGCAAAGGAACGTGGTGTTGTTGTAGCATATGATTCTCGTCATAAATCACCTGAATTTGCAATGGAAGTAGCTGCAACACTTGGTGCACATGGTATTAAAACATATGTATTTGAAAGCTTACGCCCAACGCCGGTGCTTTCTTTCGCAGTTCGTCATTTACATACAGTAAGTGGAATCGTTCTTACGGCAAGCCATAATCCGCCTGAATATAATGGTTATAAAGTATATGGTGACGATGGTGGACAGTTGCCTCCAAAAGAAGCTGATGAGTTAATTAGTTACGTAAATGCAGTAGAAGATGAATTAACAGTTGAAGTAGCTGATGTAGAGCAATTAAAAGCTGAAGGTTTATTACATATTATTGGACAAGAAGTAGATGATGCATATGCTGCAGAATTGAACGATGTCATTATTAATAAAGAAATGGTACAAAAGGTAGGGAAAGACTTAAAAATCGTCTTTACACCATTACACGGAACATCAAATCTTTCTGTACGCCGTGGTTTAGAGGAAGTTGGATTTACAGATGTAACGGTTGTAAAAGAGCAAGAGTTACCAGATCCAAACTTCTCTACAGTAAAATCACCGAACCCAGAAGAGCATGCAGCGTTTGAATATGCAATTCGTGACGGTGAAAAAATTGGTGCAGATGTGCTAATCGCAACAGACCCTGATGCAGACCGTCTAGGTGTAGCAGTTCGTAATCATGATGGTGAGTTCCAAGTATTAACTGGTAACCAAACAGGTGCATTAATGCTTGATTACTTACTATCTCAAAAGAAAGAAAACGGAACGCTTCCAGAGAACGGTGTTGTATTAAAAACAATCGTAACGTCTGAAATTGGTCGTACAATTGCAAAAGCATACGGTTTAGATACAGTTGATACGTTAACTGGATTTAAATTTATTGGTGAAAAAATTAAACAGTACGAAGAAAGCGGACAATATGAATTCCAATTCGGTTATGAGGAAAGCTATGGTTATTTAATCCGTCCATTCTGCCGTGATAAAGATGCGGTACAGTCTGTTTTATTTGCATGCGAAGTAGCTGCATACTACAAATCACAAGGTAAAACGTTATATGATGGTTTATTAGAAGTATTTGAGAAGTACGGTTTCTTCCGTGAAGATCTTGTGTCATTAACGTTAAAAGGGAAAGATGGAGCGGAACAAATTCAAGAGATGATGGCGACATTCCGTGAAAATCCTCCGAAAGAAGTAGCGGGCTTAACAGTCGTAGCGGTTGAAGACTATAAAACAAGCATCGTTACATCTTTACAAGATGGACATAAAGAAGAGATTCACTTACCGAAATCAAATGTGTTAAAATATCAATTAGAAGATGGTTCTTGGTTCTGCTTACGTCCATCTGGAACAGAGCCGAAAATCAAGTTTTACTTTGGTGTAAAAGATAATTCTTTACAAAATAGTGAACAAAAGTTACTTACTATTAAAGAAGATATTATGAATCGTTTATAATATAAATTAATTTTAGGTAGTCAGAACAAAAGGGAAGCAAAACTTCCCTTTTGTTCTATGTAAGGAAATAATCGTTATTGATCCTGACAGAAGAGAGGGTATTTTGTTATGAAAAAAGTAAGAAAAGCGATAATCCCAGCAGCTGGATTAGGAACACGTTTTTTACCAGCTACAAAAGCAATGCCAAAAGAAATGTTACCGATAGTAGATAAACCAACTATTCAATATATTGTCGAAGAAGCAATACAATCAGGAATCGAAGATATTATTATCGTTACTGGTAAAACAAAGCGATCTATTGAAGATCATTTTGATAATGCATTTGAATTAGAGCAAAATTTATTAGAAAAGAAAAAGTATGAGTTACTTGAAAAAGTACAGGCTTCTTCAAAAATGGTAGATATTCATTATATCCGTCAAAAAGAACCAAGAGGATTAGGACACGCAGTTTGGTGTGCACGTAAATTCATCGGTGATGAACCATTTGCTGTTTTATTAGGTGATGATATCGTTCAAGCTGAAAAACCATGTTTACGTCAGTTAATGGACGAATATGATAAAACACTTTCTTCTGTTATTGGTGTACAAACGGTTCCAGAAGATGAAACACATCGCTATGGAATTATCGACCCATTAGAGCAGGAAGGACGTCGTTACCAAGTTCGTAATTTCGTTGAGAAACCAGCAGCAGGTACAGCACCATCAAACTTAGCAATTATGGGACGTTACGTCTTAACGCCTGAAATTTTCATGTTCTTAGAACAGCAAAATGTCGGTGCTGGCGGTGAAATTCAGTTAACAGATGCAATTCAAAACTTAAATGAAATTCAACGAGTATTTGCTTACGACTTCGAAGGAAAACGCTACGATGTTGGTGAAAAGTTAGGATTCGTTCAAACGACAATTGAAATGGCCCTGCAACACCCAGAATTACGTGGTGACATGGTTACAATGATGAAGAGAATTTTAGAAGAACAAACGAATCAAGAGTCTTAATATAAAAAAAGAGTTATTTCAGTGTACTGAAATAACTCTTTTTTATTAAGAAATCGTCGAATGAGAACGTTGATAAGCAGAACGGCGTACAGCATAGTATATGCGAGGTGCGATAATAGCACCGATAATTGTAAATGCGATATCTTTTACTGCAAACCACATCATAATCATCCAGGCAGCTTTATAACTCATATTACCGCCCATGAAGAGATTGACCGCCCCGTACATGTAAGTAGTACCGATAATATAAGTTAAAATGATTCCTGTGAAAGAAGCGATAGCAAATGTACTGAATGTTGGTCTTTCTTTTTGTTCTACTATTTTTCCTGATACGTAAGCAACGATAATAAATGCGATAATAAAACCACCAGTAGGATCTAAAAGTGCTCCGAATCCAGCTTTGAAGTTAGCGAAGATTGGTGCGCCGGCTACGCCAACTAGCATATACACAGTCATTGATAATGCACCAAGTCTACTTCCAAGAAGAAGGCCTGCTAAAATTGCGAAAAATGGTTGCATAGATAACGGAACGCCCGCTATTTGCAGGAATGGCGCCCAAGATACAATATTTGCACCAATGGCCATAAGAGCAACAAACATGGCAGCTAATGCTAAATCTAAAACATGAAATCTTCTCATAATGTTAACCTCCTGTTGTTTTTAGGTTAACATTATCGTAGCGAAAATATTTACTTGTTGTCAATCAAATTATTTTGATAAGAAGGCTTCAAATAGTCTCTTAGCAACGTATACGGAATACGAAATTGTGGAATGCCGCTTGAATAAGGAGCGATCTCATATAAAGGGAAATAAATAACGAGATTGTTTGGTTCTAAAAAGAAGTGAAACTTTTTAGCACTCATTACTTTTTCCGTTGCATCAGGAAAATAAATACTTTCATTTTGTTTAATTTGCCTTACAATTTCTGCACGGATTACTTCTTTATATTTATCTTCTTTTTGAAATAAATCGTCTAAGCGTAGTAATTTTTTTTCATTTAAATCAAATGTGTTTGCTTTCCACGTATAAAGGCCGTGTGCCCCGCCCGTATATTGATAGTAATTCACATATAGGCTGAGAAAAGGTGGTTTATTTAAGGAGATTTTATAATCAACATTCGCCACGTACGGATGGAAGGGTGTACTAGACCCTTCTGTTTCTTTATAATATTTTTTTGCTTCTTTTTCTAATTTGTTTTTAAATTTGTCAGTAGATTTTTTGTAATAGAAATTGAGCTTATTTTGAAATTTAGAATCGGAAAAATTGTGAAAAGAAGGCCTACTAATTTGATATTCTATATAAGGTTTCTTACCTTTTTGCGTTATAGTCTGAACATCGATTGTCAGGTTAGATGCTTTGGCTGCCATTGCACAATTTGGTACAATAGTCAGCAAGGAGAACATGAGCAATAGTATACAAAGTTTCTGTTTCATTGTGGTGAAACCTCCTTATATAAGTGTTATAGGTAGTTTGAAAATAAATAGGTAAAATTATACATTTAATTAAAGAGAGAAGGCGAAAACGATATGGCAAAAACTTTAATGGACTCACTTGGAATTGAGTTGTTAGAAATGACAGAAGATAAAGTAGTTGCTACGATGCCTGTTGACGAGCGTACGCATCAGCCGTTTGGATTTTTACATGGTGGTGCTTCTATTGCGTTAGCGGAAACAGTAGCAAGTGTTGGATCATATAATTTAATTGATCAAGAGAAATGTATTTGTTTCGGTCTAGAAATTAATGCAAATCATATTCGCTCAAAGAAAGATGGAATCGTAACAGCAATCGGGACACCGATACATAGAGGACATTCAACGATGGTTTGGGATATTCGTATCATTGATGAAAATGATGATTTAATATGTATTTCAAGATGTACAGTAGCAATTAAAGAAAAACGTGAAAAATAAAAAAGAGGCAGCTCTCATGAGCAGCCTCTTTTTTATAATTAGAACTGGATTTTCTTTTCTAAGAAACCTTTTAGTTCGCTAATTGGCATACGAACTTGTTCCATTGTGTCACGGTCACGTACTGTAACAGCTTTGTCTTCAACAGAGTCGAAGTCGTATGTGATACAGAATGGTGTACCGATTTCGTCTTGACGACGGTAACGTTTACCGATAGAACCAGTTTCATCAAAGTCTACCATGAAGTCTTTAGCTAGTTCTGCGAATACTTCAGTAGCACCTTCAGATAGCTTTTTAGATAATGGTAAGATTGCTGCTTTGTATGGTGCTAAAGCAGGGTGGAAACGAAGAACTGTACGAGAATCGTTTTCTAATTGCTCTTCTTCATATGCATCACATAAGAACGCTAATGTTACACGGTCTGCGCCTAAAGATGGCTCGATGCAGTATGGTACGTAACGCTCGTTCGTTTGTGGATCGATATAGTTAAAGTCTTCGTTAGAGTGTTCCATGTGACGTTTTAAATCGAAGTCTGTACGAGATGCAACGCCCCATAGTTCGCCCCAACCGAATGGGAATTTGAATTCAATGTCAGTTGTTGCGTTACTGTAGTGAGATAGCTCTTCCTCACCGTGGTCACGAAGACGCATGCTCTCTTCATGCATACCAAGTGAAAGTAACCAGTTTTTACAAGTTTCACGCCAGAATGCGAACCACTCTAAATCTTCACCAGGCCTACAGAAGAATTCAAGTTCCATTTGTTCGAATTCACGTGTACGGAATGTGAAGTTACCAGGCGTGATTTCGTTACGGAAACTCTTACCAATTTGGCCAATACCAAATGGAAGTTTTTTACGCATAGAGCGTTGTACGTTTTTGAAGTTTACGAAAATACCTTGTGCTGTTTCAGGACGAAGGAAGATTTCGTTTGTGCTAGACTCTGTAACACCTTGGAATGTTTTGAACATTAAGTTGAACTGACGAATTTCAGTGAACTCTTCACTACCACAATCAGGACATTTTACTTCATGTTCTTTCATTAAGTCAGCCATTTGGTCGAAAGTAAGACCGTCAACAACCATTTCAATGCCTTTTGCATCTAATGCATCTTCAATTAATTTGTCAGCACGGTGACGCGCTTTACATTTTTTACAGTCGATCATTGGATCGTTGAAGTTACCAACGTGACCAGAAGCGATCCAAGTTTTTGGGTTCATTAAAATAGCTGCATCTAAACCAACGTTGTGTGGAGATTCTTGAATGAATTTTTTCCACCAAGCTTTTTTAACGTTATTTTTTAATTCGATTCCAAGTGGACCGTAATCCCAAGTGTTTGCAAGACCACCGTAAATTTCAGAACCAGGGAAAACAAAACCGCGATGTTTCGCTAAGTTTACAACTTGTTCCATTGAATACATAATAAAATCCTCCTTTTGAAAGTTAACGTATTGGCGATGACGTGCTCTGGTACTTGTGAAATGCGCAGTATATGCTTTGAAAAACATAAAAAAACGCTCATCCCAAGGCATATTTGCCTAGGGACGAGCGTTTGCCCGCGGTTCCACCCTAGTTGATACACAAAATGTGCATCCACTTTATCATGTAATGCTCGAGACTGCCGTTTCCTTGCGTCTTCAGGCTTTCACTATCCCTGAATCGCTTTTTGTGCAAGTACTTATAAGTCCGTCATCGCTACTTATATTAATAATAATGAACATATTCTAACACGTTCTTTTTTAAATCTCAATAGAGGAACGCGTCTATCTATGATAGAGTCTCGCCTATTTTTTCGTTATTTATTCCGTAATTTTGTTTAATATGCTTAATTGCTTCACGTTTACTGAGCGGGGCAAGCTCGTTATTTTGCACGTATTCCCAAACGATATCAGGCTTTGTTTTTGCATACTCGCGAAGAACCCAGCCGATCGCTTTTTGAATGAAAAATTCTTTTGAAGAATGTAGTTGTCCAATAATCCAGAAAAGAAGTTCTTCATCCATCTTTTGTTTATATTTTAGTTGGAATAAAATAGCGGCACGTTGTAACCATATGTTATCTGATGCAATCCATTTTGGAATATATGCAGAAATTAATTCGGGATGTTGTAAAAAGATAGTACCTAAAAATGTAGGGACGATGCTATCAACAGAATCCCACCAAGATTTCGTAACAATAAGTTCTTCTAAAAATGGGATATGAGTTTCGTTTATATGCTTTTTATATTTTTGCATAATATCAAGTGCGGCAGCTTGATATTCACGTTCTGGTAAGTTCCAAAGTTCACGTACGATAATTTGGAAGTCTTTTTTATCTGGGAGAGTATGTATTTGAATGACGTCTTTTAATAATTGGCGTCTTTCCGGTGTTTGAATACCTAGAAATGGGAAGTGATTTTTCATATAACGAGCCATTGGTTCTGCCTTTTCAGGATTTTGATGAGCTGTAAAATGCTCTTGTAATGCTTGTACAAATGGATGCATAAGTGTTTCTCCTCTCTTATTACCTTTCTTCTCTTATTATACAAAGAGTTTGGTTAAATTTTAAAACATAACTTGCAATGTAATGAAATATGTTGAAAAGAGAGGGGAGAGGATAAGATGGAAGATCAGAGCGTACTAGCAGGTTTCTTTGCTCTTAGTTTTGCGTTTATTCTTGTTATAATAATTTGGGCAATTATTTCGTATTTGTTAACGGCTTTTGCACTTTATACGATGGCAAAAAATGATGGTGCAACTGATGGGGTTCTTGCGTTTATTCCATTTTTGAATAGTAAGACGTGGGGTGACTTGGCGAAGGATAAATTACCAGATTTCTTGAAAGAAGAGGCAGGGTGGAAAGTATTCGGTATATATGTCGCATGTTTCATCTTTAACTTCGTACCAATTATAAGTTTACTAGCAACAGCCGTATCGATTGTGCTGTCCATTTATCTCATCTACGCTATTTTAGACAGATATGGAACGAACTCTATACTATTTACGATTATTCATGTAATCACATTTTCGGTTTTCTTGCCGATTCATTTATTCATTATCCGAAATGAGCCGGTAAGATATAACGAGTAGATATATGCGGGGAGCTGTTTCGAAGCTATTTTGGAACAGCTCTTTGTTGGTTAATTGATATTTCGTTGACTAAGAAAAAAGGGCTGCCACATAGGACAGCCCTTTTTCTACTACATAAGATAGCGTAAATAAATGTAAATATGAGAAATGATTAATGAAACAATCATAATTGGGAAGCCGACTTTAAGGAATTCCATGTAGCTAAATTTATGTCCTTCACGACTTGCGATTCCGGCTACGATTACGTTAGCAGAAGCACCGATTAAAGTTCCATTTCCACCTAGGCAAGCACCTAATGCTAATGCCCACCATAATACGTCGATTTGTGCGTCAGAAGGTGATAAACCTAGCCCAACTGCCATATCGTTAATAAGTGGAATCATTGTTGCAACGAATGGAATGTTATCGATTGTTGCAGAGGCGATACCAGATACCCATAGAATAAGGATAGATGCATGAGAAATATCTCCGCCTGTTATTCCGACTACCTTTTGAGCTAACATTTTGATAAGACCGATATCGATAAGTCCTCCAACGAGTACGAATAGTCCCGCGAAGAAGAAAATCGTCACCCATTCTACGCTTGCGAATACTTCTTCAATTTCATGTTCTTTCACACCGATTAGCATAAGTACAGTAGCACCAGTCAAGGCGATAATAGCTGCATCAACATGGAAAATGGAATGAGTCATGAAACCTACAATTGTAAGTCCAAGTACTGTTAAAGATTTTTTCATTAATACTGGATCTTTAATGTATTGTTTTTCATCTAAGCTCATTAATTTTTTAACTTGTACAGGATCAGCAATTAATTGTTTACGGTACATGAAGTAAAGTATTGTTGCTGTAACTGCAATAATAATAATTACGATTGGTGCTAGATTCAGTAAGAAAGCATTGAAGTCTAGGTGCTTATTTGCAGAACCAATCATAATATTTGGCGGATCACCAATTAATGTTGCTGTTCCCCCAATGTTTGAAAAAATAATTTCAGAAAGTAAATAAGGAACAGGATTTACTTGCAAGATGCGCGTAATAGATAAAGTAACTGGAACAACAAGAAGTACAGTTGTAACGTTATCTAAAAATGCGGAGCCAAGCGCGGTAAGTAGGGAAAGGGAAATTAAAATTTTAATTGGATTTCCTTGTGCCCCTTTTGCTGCTTTAATGGCAACGTATTGGAAAACACCTGATTTACTCGTAATGTTCACCAAAATCATCATACCGATGAGTAGCGTAATCGTTCCCCATTCAATATGTTTCGTAAAGGCGTTATGTAAATCGACGACCCCCACAATTACCATGAGTGCTGCACCAAGAAGTGCGATGACAGCGCGATTAATTTTTTCAGAAATAATAATGGCATATGTAATTAAAAAGACTGCGATAGCAAAATAATACTGCCAGTTAGCGAGTTCTTGCGTTGTTTCGTGCAAAAATCTCATCTCCTTTCATTCATTTTTCTTAGTGTGTCAAATATTAACTAGATGAAACACACATAACGTCATTATAAAGTAGAAAAACTGCGGATGTAAATGAAAGGAGGGATTTTGTCATATTTTCTGCATAGGTCATTTTTTCTCATTTTTAAAAATATTTGTGGGCATTTGACATATATATAAGATACATCCAATCTGAATATTTAAAATGGAATTAGCATTCGAGCTTGTTCGTGTAGGAGTGTCAAATAGAAAGGAATGACAAAGATGATAAGGAAGGGATCGTATGGATGAACAACGATTTTTATTTTTAGATTTTGAGTTTACGATGCCCCAGCATCGAAAGAAACCAAAAGGATTTTTCCCGGAAATTATTGAGGTAGGACTCGTCTCGGTTGTAGGTTGTAAGGTAGAAGATACGTATTCATCACATGTCAGGCCGAAAACATTTCCTTCTTTAACAGATCGATGCAAGAAATTTTTAGGAATTAAACAAGAAATCGTGGATAAAGGAATTTCATTTCCTGAACTCATTGATAAACTTGCAGAATACGAAAAAAGATGTAAACCGACCATTGTAACGTGGGGAAATATGGATATGAGAGTGCTGAAGCATAATTGTGAAATGTCGGGAGTAGCTTTTCCGTTTTTCGGACAGTGTCGTGATTTATCGCTTGAGTATAAGAAGTTTTTTGGAGAAAGAAATCAAACAGGATTATGGAAAGCGATTGAGGCGTATGGAAAAGTAGGAACGGGTAAGCATCATTGTGCGCTAGATGATGCGATGACGACGTACAATATTTTTAAATTAGTAGAAAAAGATAAAGAGTATTTAGTGAAACCAGCACCTCCAACATTAGGGGAACTCGTGGACTTTTCAAAAGTGTTAAAGAAAGTGAGTACACAGTAACGACCAAATTGCACAGTATGTAATTTGGTCGTTTTGTTTTTTTAAAGTTTGTAGTCTTTTTTTAACTGCTCTAATGTTTCTAGACTACGAACCGCAAAAGGTGAATCATCTTCAGAAAATGAATTCATTTGAGTTTCTAATGCTAATTTGAGTGAATCTGTATAATCTAGAATCTCTCCTTCATATTTCTTCACCATTTGTTCTGGAATGTTCGTCTGTTCACGGAAAGCTAAAGCACGTCTTTCATGGAAAAATGGTACGTCAGCTTGTTTTACGTTATGTAAGTCACCTTGCACCGGATGTTTTAAAACAGCTAATACTTTTACGACGTAACTGCCAGGGCGGCTATTTGTAACTTCGCCGATGTATTTTCCCGTTTTATAAATACCAGTAACGATTTCACCAATTTCAAATGTTTCTCTCATATTTTTCACCTCAAGTTTATAGTAAGGAAAGTAGGAGAAGGAGTCAAAGAAATCATTCGCTTTCGGAACGCCCCCTTGAGAATATGAATTGGTTCAACTATAATTTAAAATAATATAACAGAAAATTCTGATGGTTTTTGAATCCTACAATAAGGAGTGTTTCATATGATGCCTTTATATTTTCCGGAAGATAAAACAGAATATATTATTCCAGGGATTGTTTGCGTTCTATTTATCATTGGTGCCGTTGCTACGTGGCGTATGTTCATTCGTGTATCCAAACGAGAAGCAGAGCGATTACAGAAAGTAGAAGAAAAGCTTTTAGCTGAAAAGAAACGGTAATTCATTTTTGTATGTTTCCCTCTATGCTCGGACAATCTAAGGGCAGAATGTATTTTGGAGGGAATAGAATGAAAAAACGGCTTTTTTTCAGTTGTTGTTTATTATTTCTGATGGCAGGTTGTGACCAAGGAAAGCCGAAAGAAATTGAAGTGAAATTACATAATGCTTCAGGAGATGAAGTAGGGACTGCGAAAGTAGTTCAGCAAACAAGTGGAGTGAAAATTACGATTAAAGGGGAAGGTTTCGCGCCTGGTCCGCACGGCATACATGTACATGAAATTGGAGAGTGTAAAGCGCCTCGTTTTGAATCGTCTGGTAATCATTTTAATCCAGATAATAAAAAGCATGGCTTACTCAATCCGAAGGGTGCGGAAAATGGTGATTTACCGAATGTAATTGCAGATGGTTCTGGAAAGATTAAAGCGGATATCGATGCACCGCACATAACGCTTGAAGAAGGGAAAACGACGATTCATAGAAAAGATGGAGCGTCTATTATTATTACTGAAAACCCTGATGATGGCATGACACAACCAACGGGTAAATCTGGTGATCGAATTGCTTGCGGTGTGATTGTAAAAAAAGCGTCGGATATGAAGAAAAAGTAAAAGCTACCGTGGATGGTAGCTTTTTTTGTGAAACGTAATTGGAAATATATCAGCGATTATTGAAATATATTGACCGCAACTCAAAATATATCGGCGATTATTGAAATATTTCGACTGTAACTCAAAATATATCAGCGATTTTTAAAATATATCGATTTACCGACAAAAATTGAGAAAGAAGCCTGCCCAAAATTGATTCGTGGGCAGGATCCTTTCTTATTATGAAAACGTATGGCGCAGTCTGTTTAAAATTTCTTCTAAAACAGATCGTGGACAGCCAATGTTAATTCGAATATGTTCTTCGCCGCCTAATCCGTACTTTTCACCAGGTTCGACGATAAGTTTTCCTTTTTCCTCAAGTAACGTGGTGCGCTCGTTTTGAGAAAGTTTTAGGTGAGAACAATCAATCCATAATAAAAAGCTACCTTCTGGCTTCGTTACGGAAAGAGTAGGTATGTGATTTTTGATATATTCACAAGCGAATTGAGCGTTATCTTCTATATATAGTCGGATTTCATTTAGCCAATCATTACATTCTGTATAGGCGCTTTGCATCGCGGTATAAGCAAATGTATTTAGCCCATGGAACCCTTGTCTATATTGAATAGACGTAAAGGTATTACGTAGTTTTTCATTTGGAATAATAATGATAGATGCTTGTAATCCAGCTATATTAAATGTTTTACTTGGAGCCATACAAGTAATGGTACGTGCTGCTAATTCTTCAGATAAAGAAGCGAATGGTGTATGAGTACGATCTCCGTAAATAATATCAGCATGAATTTCATCTGAGACAACAATTACATTATATTTTGTACATAACGCTCCGAGCTTCATTAGCTCGTCTTTCGTCCAAACGCGTCCAATAGGATTGTGAGGACTACAAAGAAGCATTAGTTTAATCCCTTGTTGAAATTGTTTTTCTAAATGATCGAAGTCTATCATATATGTGCCATCTTGTTTATATAATGGGCTCACGCATAATTGTCTGTTGTTTGTTGTAACCATTTCGAAAAATGGAGGATAAATAGGTGGTTGTACAAGAACGGATTCGTTTTCCTTTGTGAAAGCTTGTACGCTCGTACTAAGAGCTGGAACGATCCCCGCACTAAATACGATCCATTCTTTTTGAATATCCCATTCGTACTGTTTTTTTGTCCAGTTACAAATAATGTCTCCAATATGTTCAGGTGGAAGTGTATAGCCAAAAATAGGGTGTTCGATACGTTTTTGTAATGCAGTTTGAATTGGTTTTGGTACTTCAAAATCCATATCGGCAATCCAGGCATGAATGAGTTCTTCGTTTTTATAAGTATCCCATTTTGTACTATGTGTTCCGCGCCGATTTACCGTTTTATGAAATAGCTGCATATGTTTGCCCCTTTCTTCTGTGAAACTGCTAAGTTATGAAAGTTCTCTCTCTTCTTATAGAATAGCTGATGTGATAGGATAAAGAAAAGTATTAAAAAGTGAAAAGGCGGGAAGTAGATGGGTACATATGAAAAGATGATAGAGGTTGTGAAGAATTGGGATCCGTTTCGAATGGGACCGGAGTTTTATGAAACAGAAGCGAGCGATGTAGTGAACGTCGTAACTGTGTTTGACGATTCGAAATATATTGCAAAGAAGATTCAACATATATACTTTATGTCTTTTGAGGAAGTACCTGCGCTTGAAAAATGTGAGAAATTAGCTGAAGAGTTACTTGTATTAAAAGAAGGCGGAAGTTGCTCATTATAGACTGTCGGAATTTCCGACAGTCTTTTTTATATTATCCCGCTATTTGCAGGGCAGTAAGACCCCCACCTAAAAAGACGGTTGAGGCAAAGAAGTGAGGTGGGAGATCCACTGCTCGTAAAAGCCCGATTGGTGCGGGCTAATAATCAGCGGGGTGAAACATTCCGCTGATTAAAGTTTCACTTTATTGCGCGGAAAAAGCGATAATTTCTTCATAAACATGTTCAGGCTTTTCCTCAGGTAGTAAATGCCCTGTATTTTCGTAAGAGATAAATGTTGAATTCGGTAAATCTTTATGGAGACGGTGTCCTACATGTACAGGGACGACGCGATCTTTTTCACCCCAAATGAGTAGTATAGGCGTTTCGATTTTTTGTAATTCAGTTGAAGATAAGTCACCTTCACGGTCTCGTATCATGCGAGTTAGGGCGGGGAATATACGGTTGTCATAAAAAGGAGCGGAGTAGCCTTCCTTCATTTCATCATCAATTAATGAGTGATCATGAACGACATTCATTAAGTTATGAACAATCCCGCGCCTTATAATCCAGTTCTTTACGTATAAATGAAAGAACGGTAAATAAGAAGAATACAGTAAAGGTAAGGTTGCGCGTGCTAAATAGCTAGAGCTACATAGTAAAATCGTCTTTGAGATTAGTTCAGGACGTATACGGTTTACATAGAGAGAAATTTGCCCGCCCATAGAATGCCCAATTAACACAATATTTGAGAGAGATAAATGTTCGATTAAATCGATAATAATGGTTGCTAAATTGTGATAAGAATACTTAAAGAGATGAGACTTATCACTTTTTCCGAATGGAGGCAAATCAAGAGCCAGTACTGTTCCTGCTTTCGATAGTAAAGGAATGAGACGGCGGTAACTGAATGAGGAAGATAAAAAGCCGTGAACGAGTACGAAAGTAGGACGTTTTGTTTTATTTTTATGTTCATACAATTCGTAATGAATAGTAGTGCCGCGAGTGGAAAAAGTGAAATAAGGACAAGTATATTCATGATTCATTTTTTGTCACTCCATTGATTTTTGTTCATATCATCTCCAAGGTAGAAAAAAATATGTTAACAAAAAAAGGCAAGATGACATTGTCATCTTGCCTTTCGCTTATTCATCATTACCCGCGAACAATATTAGGCGGTGTTTTTCCTTGTAACCCTGCAACTAAATTTTCAGCGGCTGTCATGGCCATTTGCTGTCGAGTTTTTAATGTCGCAGATCCGATGTGCGGTAAAGTCACAACATTTTGTAATGATAAGAGCGGATTATCTTTTTGAATCGGCTCTTGTGTAAAAGTATCAATGCCTGCTGCAAAGATTTTCTTTTCTGTTAAGGCATGGATTAAAGCTTCTTCATCTACTGTTTTCCCGCGAGATGCATTAATAAAGATTGCTGTTTCTTTCATTAATGAAAATTCCTTTTCTCCGATAAGATGATACGTTTCATCTGTTAATGGAGTAAGAAGAACAATAAAGTCAGACTGTTTTAGTAGCGTCTGTAAATCACAATATGTAGCATCGAATTTTTGCTCTGCTTCTTCTTTACGGCGACGGTTATAATAAAGAACATCCATATCAAATCCGAATTTTGCTCGTTTTGCAACGGCCTCACCAATTCGTCCCATTCCGATAATACCGATTGTACTATGGTGCACATCTAGTCCGAAATGTTCTTTTCCGATTTCAGCGTTCCACTCACCATTTTTCACATAGGAATCGAGTTCGCAAACACGACGACCAGCAGATAACATAAGAGCGAAAACGAGGTCAGCTACTGTATCATCCAATACGTATGGTGTATTCGTTCCGATGACATTTCGCTTTTCCATCGCTAGTAAATCAAAATTATCATAGCCAACAGAAATGTTACTCACTACTTTTAATTTCGGTGCTACATTTAACAATTCTTCATTTATGGCAGATCCGAAATTTAATAACCCATCTTTATCTTGTATCTTCTCTAATAGAACATCACGAGGTACTTTCTCATTTTGATTCCATTTTTCATAATCACAGTGTTCTGATAAATAGTTTTCTACAAATGTTGGAACTGGTTCAGCGATATATACTTTTGGTTTCACGGTTCCATCCCCTCTCACTTTTCTCCCTTGTTAACGGACAATAAAGCCTCCCGCCCCTAAAAATGCCTGAAGCAAAGAAGATAGGGGGAGACTAACTGCCCGTAAAAGCCCGATTGGTGTGGGCTAATAATCAGCGGGATGAACCTTTCCACTGATTAAAGTTTCACTTTATTTTGACATAATTCTCTAAAAAAATCTTCTTTTCAAACTGGAAAGGGTATTTGTATAATTTAGACAGAAACGAAAAGGAAGGATGATTTATATGGTGACTGAAAAGGAATTAGAATTATTGGCTTGTCTTGAAAAAAGTAGTCGTTTGTCTGTAGATACATTGGCGAAGCTATTAAATATAGAAGTAGAAGAAGTGAAGAAGATGGTTGCGAAATTAGAAAGTGAAAAGATTATTGTGGATTATGTAACACATATTGATTGGACAAAAGTAAAAGAACATACGGGTTTAACAGCGATGATTGATGTGAAAGTTACGCCGAAGCACGGTGTTGGGTTTGATGCAGTTGCTGAACAAATTTATCGCTATTCAGAAGTGAAATCCGTGTATTTAATGTCAGGGACATATGATCTTTCTATTACATTAGAAGGAAAGACGATGGGAGAAGTAGCGATGTTTGTTTCTGAGAAATTAGCAACGATTGAATCTGTCGTTTCTACAACAACTCATTTCATTTTGAAGAAGTATAAACATGAGGGAATTATTTATGAAAAAAACGATGATGATAAGCGAATTGTGGTGACACCATGAAGCAGTTTGAACTGTCTAGAGTAGCAGAATCTTTACAACCGTCTGGTATTCGAAAGTTTTTCGATTTAGCGGCAAGTATGAAAGGTGTTATTTCACTTGGAGTGGGAGAGCCTGACTTTGTTACACCTTGGAATGTAAGGCAAGCATGTATCCGTTCTTTAGAGCAAGGATATACAGCGTATACAGCAAATGCAGGATTATTGGAGCTCCGTCAAGAAATAGCAAAGTATCTAAAAAAACAATTTGCAGTATCTTATGATCCAAACGATGAAATCATTGTTACGGTTGGAGCGAGCCAAGCGTTAGATGTAGCGATGCGTGCCATTATAAATCCTGATGATGAAGTACTCATTATTGAACCGAGCTTCGTTTCTTATGCACCGCTTGTAACATTAGCTGGAGGAGTTCCAGTTCCTATAGCGACTACTTTAGAAAAAGAGTTTAAATTACAACCCGAACAAATTGAAGCAGCTATTACAGCGAAAACAAAGGCAATTTTACTTTGTTCCCCAAATAATCCAACAGGTGCAATGTTAAACAAATCCGAACTAGAAAAGTTAGCAGTAATGGTTGAGAAGTACAATTTAATCGTATTATCTGATGAAATTTATGCAGAGCTTGTATATGACGAAGTGTATACGAGTTTCGCGAGCATTCAAAACATGCGCGAACATACGATTTTAATTTCGGGATTTTCAAAAGGATTTGCGATGACAGGATGGCGTCTCGGTATGATCGCAGCTCCCGTTCAATTTTCAGAGTTGATGCTTAAAATTCATCAATATTCTATGATGTGTGCACCGACGATGTCCCAGTTCGCAGCTCTTGAAGCATTACGCGGAGGGAATGATGAAGTCATTCGAATGAGAAATAGCTATAAGAAACGCCGTAATTTTATGGCGACATCTTTCAATGAGATGGGATTAACGTGTCATGTGCCGGGCGGGGCGTTTTATGTCTTTCCTTCTGTTGCCTCAACTGGACTAACTTCAGCGGAATTTGCAGAACAGTTATTACTAGAAGAAAAAGTGGCTGTTGTACCTGGAAGTGTATTTGGAGAAAGTGGTGAAGGATTTATTCGTTGTTCGTATGCAACATCGCTTGAACAACTTATGGAAGCAATGAAGAGAATGGAACGGTTCGTCGAGAATAAAAAAAGGACAAAACATAGTACGTTTTGTCCATAAAAGGGGGGGAATACTAGAAAGCCATGTGTTAGTATTCTATCCCAATATTGGAGAATTATACGTGCTACAGGAAATTTTTTCGTGAATTTTGAATGAGTTCTGTCATAGTGGTATAATTTACTAATATAAGGTATGCGCCTGTTAGGTAGCGATACGTAACAGGCGTACTAATTAATCGGATATTTAAAATAAGTACATCTGTTTTGCAATCTACATTTGTAGAGAAAATGGTAAACGTATGGGAGTGTTTCATATGTCAGAACAATATACAACAGGAGTGGTTGTAACAGGGAAAGTGACTGGAATTCAAGATTACGGTGCATTTGTAGCGTTAGATGCAGAAACACAAGGACTTGTGCATATATCTGAAATTACAAATGGATATGTAAAGGATATTCATGACTTTTTGAAAGTCGGCGATACAGTAGAAGTAAAAGTACTTTCAATTGATGAAGAGCACAGAAAAATGAGTTTATCGTTAAAAGCTGCGAAAAGAAAACAAGGAAGGATTCTTATACCGAATCCATCTAAGGACGGATTTAATACGTTGCGAGAAAAGCTGACAGAATGGATTGAAGAGTCCGAGTTAACAAAGTAAAAGAGGAGCGCATATGAGCGTTCCTCTTTTACTTTATCTTATGATATATATTTGCAAATATGATTGCATGCAATCATATTCGTATGTCGGAGGTGAAAGGACATACTGATTATCGAATTTCGTTTGTTTCCGGGTGCGTACCAAGATTTTCAGATGGTTTAAACAGTAAACCAAGATTGATAAGCCCAGATATACCAACGATGCCGTAAATAATACGTGCAAGAGCTGAGTTTTGTCCGCCGAAAATGGCTGCTACTAAGTCAAACTGGAAGAACCCGATTAGTCCCCAGTTTACTGCACCAATTACAGTAAAGACTAATGCGATACGTTGCAATGTACTCATGAAAAAGCCCCCCTTAATTGTGAAGCATGAGCAAGCGCTGAGTTAATCAACTCTTTTATAGAATGGTGCAGTTATGTTGTTTTTATACATAAAAAATGTGTGAAAAAAAGATGTATATACATCTATACCGAAAAATGCGAATTTTTATGCAAAAAATGAACTTTTTCTAAAAAATATATATTGGTTACGTTTACACTGGTTGAATCGCTTGATTTACAACTTCAGTTTCGCTAAAGTGAATACAGAAATACATATCCATAATTGGAGGGAAAAAGATGAGTACACATGTAACGTTCGACTATTCTAAAGCGTTATCCTTCATCGGTGAACATGAAATCACTTATTTACGTGATGCAGTGAAAGTAACACATCATGCAATCCACGAAAAAACTGGAGCTGGGAACGATTTCCTTGGGTGGGTAGAGCTTCCGCTTCAATATGACAAAGAAGAATTTGCTCGCATTCAAAAATGCGCAGAAAAAATTAAAAATGACTCTGACATTTTACTTGTTGTAGGTATCGGTGGTTCTTACCTAGGAGCGCGTGCAGCAATCGAAATGTTAAACCATTCATTCTACAATACGCTTTCTAAAGAACAACGTAAAACTCCACAAGTGCTATTTGTTGGACAAAACATTAGCTCCACTTACATGAAAGATTTAATGGATGTATTAGAAGGTAAAGACTTCTCTATTAACGTTATTTCCAAATCAGGTACAACAACAGAGCCTGCACTTGCATTCCGTATTTTCCGTAAGTTATTAGAAGAGAAGTATGGAAAAGAAGAAGCTCGCAAACGTATTTATGCAACTACAGATAAAGCGCGTGGTGCATTAAAAACATTAGCTGATAACGAAGGCTACGAAACATTCGTAATTCCAGATGATGTTGGAGGACGTTTCTCTGTATTAACGCCAGTTGGTTTATTACCAATCGCAGTAAGTGGCTTAAATATTGAAGAGATGATGAAAGGTGCAGCTGCTGGTCATGACGACTTCGGGGCATCAGAACTAGAAGAAAACCCAGCTTATCAATACGCAGTAGTTCGTAACGCTTTATACAATAAAGGAAAAACAATTGAAATGCTTGTTAACTATGAGCCAGCGCTTCAATACTTCGCTGAGTGGTGGAAACAGTTATTTGGTGAAAGTGAAGGAAAAGATCAAAAAGGTATTTTCCCATCTTCAGCAAACTTCTCAACTGATTTACACTCATTAGGTCAATACGTTCAAGAAGGTCGTCGTGACTTATTTGAAACAGTTCTTAAAGTAGGTAAATCTACACATGAACTGACAATCGAATCAGAAGAAAACGATTTAGATGGATTAAACTACCTTGCTGGTGAAACTGTAGACTTCGTAAACACAAAAGCATATGAAGGTACATTACTTGCACATAGCGATGGCGGAGTACCAAACTTAATCGTAAATATTCCTGAATTAAATGAGTACACATTCGGTTACCTTGTATACTTCTTCGAAAAAGCATGTGCGATGAGCGGCTACTTATTAGGCGTAAATCCATTTGACCAACCAGGAGTAGAAGCATACAAGAAAAACATGTTTGCTTTACTTGGTAAACCAGGATTTGAAGAATTAAAAGCAGAATTAGAAGAGCGTTTAAAATAATAAAAAGCGACCGAAGATCCGGTCGCTTTTTATTATTTTACTGAAATGTCCATCGGTATATTCAAACTAGAATGGGTATGCTAAAGGAAAAGTCTTGGAGGGATGGGCTTGATTCCGATTCAATCAAAGTTAAAAGGACATACATATGCGTTATATAAGTTAGAAGAGGTTATGAAACCACTTGGATATAGTATTGGTGGCAATTGGGATTACGATAAAGGGTGCTTTGATTACAAAATCGACGAAGAAGATGGCTATCAATTTTTACGAGTGCCATTTACAGCTGTGGATGGGGAATTAGATGTGCCTGGTGTAATAGTCCGTCTTGAAACGCCGTATATTCTTTCGCATGTGTATCAAGACGAACTAGATGATAATGTGAATGCGTTAACAGCTGGAACGAGCGGATTTGATCAATTTGCTGAGCCGAAAGATCCAGATGGAGATGTGAAAAGTAAGTATATTAATATTGGGAAAGTATTAGTACAGGAACTAGAGCGTCACTTTTTTAATGGTGAATAACAATAAGTATGTCGCTTTCGATAAGAATGAAGGTATGGACTGGGTTAATCATATATTGATCGTCACGCTTTATACCTAGTAAGAGAATGTTTTGTTTTAAAAGAGTATAGCTACAATTTGCAAAAGTTTGTCCGGTGCAAGGCGGAGAAAGCTCCATCAGTTGCAATTTGTTATCAGAGATTTCATCGTAAAGTGAGAATAGTACACCTGAAATAGAAGGGAATAAAAGAGAAGCGGTAAATACATAGCTCGTTAATTTATTTCCTTCTATAATTTCTGATACACCAGCTCTCGTTGCATTTTGAATTTGATCCGAAGTAAGAAGTTCAGCGATGCAATGAATGTTTGGATTAAGTCCTTTTGCAGTTAAAATATTTAAGATGGACTGTGTATCAGCTAAGCTTTCATTTTTTTCTTTATCAGCCGTTATTAATATGGTGTGTGCCGTTGTAATGTTAGCTTTTAATAACGTTTGATCGTGATGTGGACAACCTTTTATAAACTCTAAATGATGAAATGGTTTTGGAAGTAAAGAAAGTGTTTCATCAATTAAAACGATATCAAGGTTTGGTTGTAAGATGTGCATTTGTTTTACAACATGTTTTGCCCGTTCGTTCCATCCGACAATAATCATATGACCGCTAGCAGTCGCAGCTTCTTCTCCTTTAACTTTCATATATTGTTTATTAATCATATCAGTGGCGAATAGAACCATATAATAAGAACAAAAACCGGTTCCAAATAAAATAATACTCATACCGATGAGTTTGCCTATTAGTGTATGTGGGGCGAAGTCACCATAGCCAACAGTGAAAATTGTAACGATTGACCACCAAATTCCATCAAACCATGTGGTGAAGTGCGATGGTTCTAATCTATGTATAAGAAAGCCGGAAAAAGCAGTAAGTACAACAATAAAGCAAATTAAACGAAAAATAATGGAATCACGAAATGTATCTACTAAATTTGGACGGGATTTCAATTGCCAATTCCTCCTTACTTTGCAGGACTACATTCATTGTTACCATTATAGAAAAAAGAAAAACTCTCTAATTTAAAAGAGAGTTTGTTTTCTATTACATACTTTCAACTTCAGTTTGTTGAACACTTTCAAGGTGTTGAAGAGCATAATAAACATCAGCAGTATGTCTTTTTTGATCGATAGACAATTTTAAATGTAAATAGTGCGAACCATTTTCCAATGTTTTGAGCTTCATGTTCTTAACTTTTATATCCATTTCTTTTATTTCTTCAATTACGATCGGGATATTGTCCATATTTCGTACAACAAGTTTCACTGCGATATCACGTTGACGAAATGACCTAGGTCCTATAAATTTCATCGTTAATGGTATAAGTTCTACACTAATCATAAGGAAGCACATTCCGAAAATCGCTTCAATATAGAAACCAGCTCCAACGGCAATGCCAATACCAGAAGCACCCCAAATCATGGCGGCGGTCGTTAGCCCAGCAATACTATCGTTTCCTCTTCGTAAAATAACACCTGCACCTAAAAAACCAATTCCTGATACAATTTGAGCAGCAAGTCGAAGGGGGTCCATATTCATATGGTCGGTATGTGGTAAATTGTAAGCTGCTTTAATAGAAACAATAGTGAGAAGGCAACTAATAATAGAGATAACTAAACAAGTCTTTAAACCAAGTGGTTTACGTTTTAATTCACGTTCTAAACCGATGGCGAATCCTAAAATAGCCGAGAGACCTAGTTTGAGTAATAAATCGGTATAGTCCATATGTATTCCTCCTTGTATGATATTTTATAGGAATAAAACGTTTATTATAGAAAGAAACGGTTTTTGATAGAGTAACTTTATATAGAATATATGTAGGAATTGCTTATACATGAAGAGATATTTCGTTTAAGTATATGATATTAAAAAATAAATGTGGGTGGTTTTAAAAAAAAGTTTATAAAAGGTGTTGCATTTCAATTTTCACCATGATATATTAATAACCGTCGCTGATGCGGAAACGCAGAAAACGACAAAAAAGAAATTAAAAAACTTAGTTGACATCGAAAAACGAAGATGTTAACATAAGGAAGTCGCAAATGAGCGACCAAGTAGTTCTTTGAAAACTGAACGAAACAAACAACGTGAAACGTCAATTTTTATTTTTAGATGCTAGACAAACTAAC
>NZ_JAEHBO010000078.1:0-23982 GCF_016483575.1 Bacillus cereus group sp. N12 | reverse complement strand
GCGATAGAACCGTGTCAACAACTTGGATTATTTTATTAGCCGTAATCGTAGCGTTCATCGGTTACACTGTATGGATGTATTTCTATCAGAAAAAATTAATTAAAACTCTTACAGAAGAAGAATTTCGCGCTGGCTACCGTAAAGCACAGCTTATCGATATTCGCGAAGCAGACGAATATAACGCAGGGCACATTTTAGGTGCACGTAACATTCCGTTATCACAAATTCGCCTTCGTCATAAAGAACTTCGCCAAGATCAACCTGTTTACTTATACTGCCAAAGCGGATTCCGTACAGGCCGTGCAGCTCAATACTTAAAAAAACAAGGTTACAAAGATTTCTACCAATTACAAGGTGGATTTAAATCTTGGACAGGTAAAATTAAAAAGAAATAACATACAAAAACTAGCTGCATGCTGCAGTTAGTTTTTTATTTCATATTGTTTGCAATGTAATATAGATTCTTTTTTATTACATCTGCATCGTTCTCTTCTACATTACGATATAATAACTGGTATTCAATCCCCTTTTCTTTCCATAGAAGCGTAGCAAATTCCTCTCCTCTCTCGAAGTCATCTTTATTTTTAAAATAAGCAGACGCTCCATTATTCAATTTCATTTGTTCTTGAAATCGCTTTTCTTCTACAAAATCCGGAAAACTGTAAGGGAAATTTGCAACAGTTAGCTCAATATACTCATGTCTACCTTGCTCCTGTTGTTTATATTTAATCGTTAAGACAGCATTCTTCTTTTCAATCGTTCTTACTTCACCCAACACATCACTCGTAATGTCATACGGTAAAAAGGTAGGAACTTTAAATTTCGCCGGAAAATATTTTGGAAGTTCTTTTAAGGGAATCGGATCCGTAACGCGATCTGTAGCCCCACCTGTTGATCCCACAAATGTTTTTTCTTCTTGCATCGTTTGCTGAAATGAACATGAGCTAAGTAATACACTAGAAAACACGAAACAAATGATTCCTTTTTTCAATTTGTTTCCGCCCTTTCATACCGCCCTCTTAACGAACAAAGCGTTTATATGTTGTTCATATTCGCTTGAATGCCACACTCCACCTTTGAAAACTTTCCTCGTTATTCTCACACATTTTGACAAAACTGCTTTCAAACAAACAGAAAGACTTCGCTATTCTTACGCCCAAACGAAATGGTTACGCGAATAACAGAAGTCCTATTTATAACATAGATTGTGAAAAGCTTTTCAGGTCAAGATTTTTTCATTCTACTTATTTTCCCTTTATAATATAAGTAAAGAGGTGATGCATATGGCCAATATAAAACAAATCGCTAAAACTGCTGGTGTATCTATATCAACCGTTTCCCGTGTCTTAAATAATCACCCTTACGTAAAAGAAGACAAACGGAAACGAGTTCTAGAGGCGGTTGAAGAATTAAACTACGCAAAAAATATAAATGCTATTCATTTAATAAAGGGGAAAACATATACAATCGGGGTTATGCTCCCTTTCATTAATGTCCCTTACTTCAGTACCATTATTGAAGGAATCGGAAACGAAGCGTTAGCAGCTGGATATCACATTAATTTATGCCAAACAAATTACGATAGTATTGAAGAAATTCGTGTTCTTGAAATGATGAAAATGAAACAATTTGACGGGATGATTATTTGTTCTCGAACGAGTTCATGGGAACAAATCGAACCTTTCGCAAAATTCGCCCCTATTATTTCATGTGAAAAAATGAACCACCCCCTCATTTCATCTGTCTACGTAGATCATTATGAAGGATTCCGGCTCGGTACTGCATATTTACTAAGTAAAGGCCATGAAAAAATCGGAATTTGTTTAGCAAGAAAAACGAGTGTAAATTCTATGGAACGTGAAAAAGCGTTTGCTGATACACTTCATAACGAAGGTCAAACGTTACATCCTGAATGGATTTTTCATCAATGCTATACAATGCAGGACGGAGCACAAATACTCCACCGTATTTTACATATGAAAAATCGTCCAACTGCTATTTTCACAGCGAATGACCAAGTAGCTGCCGGTTTATTAACAGAGGCAAAGAAACATGGTGTTCGCGTCCCTGAAGATCTCGCTATTTTAGGATTCGATAACCATGAAATTTCAAAGGCATTAGAAATTTCGACTATTGAACACCCTGGTCTTACGATGGGATCACGTGCTTTTACCTTATTCCATAAACAGATGCAGGACGAACAAATAACCGGGAACTCAGAAGAACTTCCATTCCATTTAATTGAGCGAAAAACAGTCTGAAAAGGAGCGTTAACTATAGCACTCTTTTTCAGCTTTTCACCTATTGACTTTGTGTTTATTATCTCATATAATAAACCTAACGAACGGTAGGTAGGGGATGAAAATGACAGCAAATCGCATTAAAGCTGTAGCACTTTCTCATTTCGCACGCTACGGCTATGAAGGAACTTCATTGGCAAATATTGCCCAAGAAGTTGGGATTAAAAAACCATCGATTTACGCACACTTTAAAGGAAAAGAAGAGCTATATTTCATATGCTTAGAATCTGCTCTTCAAAAAGATTTGCAGAGCTTCACAGGCGATATCGAAAGCTTTTCCAATTCGTCCACTGAAGAATTGCTATTAAAATTATTAAAAGGCTACGCAAAACGATTTGGTGAAAGTGAAGAATCAATGTTTTGGTTACGAACTTCTTATTTTCCGCCTGATGCATTTCGCGAACAAATTATTAATAAAGCAAATGTACACATTGAAAACGTCGGAAAACTTTTATTCCCGGTATTTAAAAGAGCAAGCGAACAAGATGAGCTGCATAACATTGAAGTAAAAGACGCCTTAGAGGCTTTTCTATGCTTACTCGACGGTCTTATGGTTGAACTACTATACGCAGGTTTAAATCGTTTTGAGACACGTTTAGACGCTTCTTGGAAAGTATTTTGGCGCGGACTTTCAAACTGACGGATTGCTCCTTTGCAATGCGTCGTTTTTAAGCCCTTTACCTAACGACTGGTAGGAAGGAGAAATGACATATGGCATGGATTTATGTAATCATCGCTGGTATTATTGAAATCTTTTGGGTGATTGGACTAAAAAAAGCGGAGGCACCACTTGAGTGGGCTGGTGTTGCGCTATTAATTACAATTAGTTTCGTCTTATTATTTAGAGCTTATAAAGATTTACCTGTCGGCACTGTATACGCAGTCTTCACAGGAATCGGAGCGGGCGGAATCGTTCTTACAGAAATTTTCATCTTCGGAGAACCTTTCTCTATCGTAAAAGTTTTATTAATCGGTTTAATCTTCTTCGGAGTAATTGGTTTAAAACGAGTAACAGAAGAAAAAGAAGCGAAGGAGGCCGCATAAAATGGCTTGGGTATTTTTAATTCTAGCTGGTATTTGTGAAATTATTGGTGTACTCTTTATGAAAGTAGCCACTGAAAAGAAAGGCTGGGCACCAAAAGTTATTTTAATCGCTAACTTCGGCGTAAGCTTCTTCTTCTTATCCCTTGCGATGGACACATTACCGATGGGAACTGCTTACGCGATTTGGACTGGAATCGGAACTGCCGGAAGTGCACTTCTAGGCATTCTTATTTTCCGAGAATCAGCGGATTGGCGTCGTCTTGCCTTCTTAAGCTGCATTCTATGCGGCGCTGTTGGCTTAAAACTATTAAGCTAACGCGAGGTGAATGTCATGTGGAAAGAAAAAGGAAAACAAATGTTAGCATGGATCACACTCGTGATCGCCATTCTACTGCAAGTAAGTTTTCATATAATAGAATGGTTGTTTCATAAAGTATTATCCATTCTTGCATTCCTTCCGAACATGACACTTGAAATTTTATCTATCGTTTGGTCAATTATTGCCTCCATTGCAATCGTAATTATATGGAGTATCGCCAAGCTATATAATAAGTTATTTAAAAAGGACAGTTACTCTGAAAAAGAGTAACTGTCCTTTTTTATATTGATTCAGACTTTCTATAGAAGTTTGATGTGATAAGACAAAACAGACCAACTACGACAACACTCATACCAATCCCTTTATGCAAACTAGGAAATAGCGGTGGTATATCCGAATAAAAGTTTGCTAATATGCAACCAATTGAAACTAAAAGTATTCCTATTCTATATAACCATTTTCTTTTGTTCATCATTCTCCCTCCTAAAATTTTTCATACACTCCTACCTTTTGGACATACTACCTAAAAAAGGAGTGGATAATATGCAAAATTCTATACATAAACAGATCCTATTTTTATTTTTCCTCTTTCTCATTCTCATTATCGTTTTCAGCTTTATATTACATACTCCAAAAGATGTTGTACCGAATAGCCTCTCTGTTTATAAACTCTTACTTTCATATTGTCGATATTGAAGAAGGTGCCTTTTATGAGGCACCTTTTAAAATTCTCTCTTCTCATACAATTTCATTGAAACGAAGGCAGATACTATGAACATGCATATTGAACTAACGAATAATAAACTGTTATATAGTTGGATTTGTTCCAGGTTGATTTCAAAGAACATAGTACAAATGGCTGTCGGTGCTATTAGCATGAAAAGCGTAATAAAAATAGCTTTTTTATATGCTAGCCAAAATGATATCGGTAAAACCAAGCTTAAATATATTAAAATAAAGCTAATACTAGCAACCATTGTCGTTTCAATAAATTCAAATAGGTTAACCCCATTCTTCATTCCCATCGTGAAACAACCGACTATTACACTTATAAAAAGAATAATAATTGCTACTATATATTTCGCATACACAATTTGTTTTCTCAATATTGGTAAACTATTTACTATCACTTCACTCTCATTTTTACTATCTGCTTCAAATGTTTTTACTGTTGCCCCAATTGTAATAATTACTGACATAATTATGAACAGATTTTCCGTATCTGTTAAGGCCATATAAAAGAAAATAGGATACAGTATGTACCAAATTAAAAATTTCCATTGAATGATGAAATCTTTTAAAATTAATTGCTTAATCATGTATTACACCTCCTAACATGAAAATGCCACTTCTATAACTCTGCCTCTTGAAACATTTTCATTGAGAGTAACATTGATATGACTATACTTACTAACACTCCGATACCAAGAACACTCATCGCTACTGTAGCATCCTCAGAGTGAAGTACTTTTAACATAATTGTTTTATCACCAAAAACATTACACATAAGGCCAATCATACCTATTAAAGGAAAAATCATAATTACATACAAGACAGTAGTAGCTTTATTTCCTCCGATGTAATTAGTAGGTATCATTATCACACAATAAATCAAAGTTGCTACTATTGCTGAAAACATTGCATATCCAGGAATAACTATATCTCTGTCCAACAAAATATTTCCTAATATTACGACTATAAAAGTTGTACTCAAACCGACTATAATAAATAATGTAGTTGAAATATATTTAGCTATAACTATCTCTTTTCTCGTTATAGGCAAACTCACTAATACTTTTTCTGTTTTACTTTTTTCTTCATAATAAAAAGAAATATATATAATCATACTACATGTCATAAATAATCCTATTGCAATCCCCATCGGTTCTACAGAATTCCTAAAAATCGATAAAACGGGTATTAAAAAATAGAAAGGAATCATCTTCTTCTGTAAGAAAAACTCCTTCAAAATTAACTGTTGCATATGAATTCTCCTCTCTATAAATCACGGGCTCCATAAATTTTAATTGTTAGAAACATAGAAGCGATATAAATACTAACTAATGTAATAAATCCAACTATAAATACACCAATATGCATAGGATTCATAATCCACTCAATGAATGAAGGTGCTATTCCATTGATCTCATCACTAATAAATATCCAAAGTATCCCTCCGACTCCTATTGAGGCTGCTGATACTATACTTCTTACTACCTTCGACTTTGTACCATAATAACTAGGGAAAAACGTGACAACCAAAAATACGGCGTAAACAGCTCCATTTATTACTTCATACCACGGAATTTCAATGTATAGATTAGGATGATATGCACCGATATCACCGATGACCACAATGCCTCTTATAAGAAAAACAACTAACATCGTAGAGAGCATGCCACCTACAATAAATATTGCACAGGAAATATATCTAGCAATTATGATATCCTTTCGACTTAACGGTAAACTATTTATTACAATGTCACTTTTATTCCTTTCATCCATATAGATTAGCGTCATAACGGAGGAAAGGGTTATAAATAGACAACTCATCGGAAATAACAATTCACTCCCGGGCTCAAGTAAAAAGAACATAAGGGGCATAATAAGATTCACTAACCAAGTTACCCGAAAAAAGAACAAATCTTTATAGATGAGCTGACGCATAGGCACCTCTCCCTTTCGCAGTGTAAACGATAATATCATCTAATGTAGGCTTTTCTAGTACAACCTCATTTCCAAACCAATCGATAATTACTTGTTTATCCTTCGCTAAACCTTCAAAACCAAATTTATTTTTTCGTAATCCAACAAATAGCTCTTTTCCTTCTCGATCCAATAAATCATTACTTCCCTTTACGATTACGTAGCTCTCCATTAATTCATCTTTCTCACCAGTAAATATAATTTCCCCATCGTTGATAAAAGTAATATAATCTGCGATGCGCTCTAAGTCTGTTGTAATGTGCGTTGAGAATAATACAGATACTTCATCTTCCATTACAATTTCTTGCAATATATCAAGCAATTCACTTCGAACAACTGGGTCCAATCCTGCTGTTGGTTCATCCATAATAATAAACTCTGCATGATGCGAAAGCGCGATGGCAATCGCAAATTTCATTTTCATCCCTTTAGATAACTCTTTAATTTTTTTATACTTTGGAACTTGTAATCTCTCCATATACGATTGATACTGACATTCGTCCCACTTTTTATATAGCGGTGCAATAATACGCTTCATTTGTTCACACGTTAAATCTTCGTAGTAATGATTTTCATCATATACAAAGCCGATATTTTGTTTTATTTCCTTTTCTGCTTTCTTATTGTCCTTGCCAAAAATTTGTATATCGCCGCTCTCTTTTCTAATTAAATTCATAATCATTTTGATCGTCGTACTTTTCCCAGCACCATTCGGTCCGACAAATCCCATAATATATCCACGTGGCAGCGTAAAACTTATATTTTTCACTGCAAAATCTTGATATCTTTTACAAACGTTTTTTAGCTCTAACATTCCTTATTCCCCCTCATATAAACACGCAATCATCTGCTGTAAATCTTCAAGTGAAAGCTGCAACACTTTACTTTCTCTCACAATTTCTTCAGCCTTACTTTCCAATAAACGTAAGCGCTGTTCTTTTAATAGTTCATTGTTTTTACGTGAAACATAAGTCCCCTTCCCAGCAACAGTTTCTATATATCCTTCTTTTTCAAGTTCCTCGTACGCACGCTTCGTTGTAATTACACTAATTTGTAATTCCTTCGCTAAGCTACGAATAGACGGCAGTTGGTCTCCCCCCTTTAAACCACCATTTAAAATAAGTTGGCTTAATTGTTTCCTTATTTGTACATAAATAGGGTCTTGGGAAGAATTCGAAATAATAATATTCATGTTTTCCTCCAGTGTGTATATACTGTATATATCTTATATATACAGTATATACACACCATCCTATTTTTGGCAAGAAAAAAAGACCAACATTTTCCTGTTGGTCTTTCGTATATGTATCACTTTTCAAAGCGATCTAACATTTCGTCTCTCATTCCGAAACTAACAACCGCAATTCCTACATACATAAACAGAAGGAATGCCGGATGAACTGTATTGTACCAGCTGCTATCAACAATTAAATAAATCGTTAACGCCACAACAAGAACAAACGCTAAAATAAACATATAAAAGTGTCTTGTACTACCCATGATAAACTCCTCTCTACTCTCTGCACCATTCAACAGTATATTTTATCGAATAATTCGATATGACTCAAGGTTAACTTTCTTTTATGTAATCAAGTTCTACCTTTACAATGTCCTCACATGCTATTGAAATGATTGTTCCTTGTTTATCAATCGCCGTCACTTCTCTATTATCCATTACACGATGTGCTACTCTTTCTAACACTTTTCCTTGGTCTCGATAGCAAAATTCTTTTACATCTTTAATTGTTTCTCCATTTTCTAAATGGTATACCATTCTATAACATCGATATCCCACACTTTCACCCCCGCCTTGCTCGTTTTTTCACATATACATAAAAATGAGTAATTTTTGCCTCATCACATCTTCTTAATTTCAATAAAATTCTAACAAAAATAAATACTTTTATCAAACCGACTTTTTCAACAAAACTACCTATAAAACTACATCTTTACACAATTATGAAACAAAAAATATAAAGTTTTAACATTTTCTTCACTATTTCTGCATAAAGTGAAACTTTAATCAGTGGGGATTTTTGTTCATCCCCACTGATTATTAGCCTTCACCAATCGGGCATTTACGGACAGTTTATCTCCCACCTGGCTTCTTTGCACCAGCTAAGTTTTGAGTTGGGAGTTTTACTGTCCACAAATAGCAGGACAAATTCTCCAAACAAAAAAAGAACCCGCATGTAGCGAGTTCTTTTTTATTCTAATCAAACTTGTACAGGAGCAAGCTTTTCATAACGTAAAACAGGTTTACGAGCAGCCATTGTTTCGTCTAAACGTTTAATAACTGTAGTGTGTGGTGCTTCTTGTACAACTTCTGGATTTTCTTCTACTTCTTTAGCGATTTGAATCATCTTATCAATGAAACCATCTAACGTTTCTTTTGATTCTGTTTCTGTCGGTTCAATCATAATACATTCTTCCACATTTAATGGGAAGTAAATTGTTGGTGGGTGGTAACCGAAATCAAGCAGACGTTTTGCAATATCTAATGTACGTACACCAAGTTTCTTTTGACGACGACCTGATAATACAAATTCATGCTTACAATGTCTATCGAACGGAAGATCATAGAACGGCGCTAATCTTCTCATCATATAATTCGCATTTAATACAGCATACTCAGTTACTGCACGTAGTCCATCTGGACCCATAGAACGAATGTATGTGTATGCACGAACGTTAATACCGAAGTTACCATAGAATGGTTTCACACGCCCAATTGCTTCTGGACGATCGTAATTGAAGTGGTAGCCATTTTCCGTTTTCTCTAAAATTGGTTTTGGTAAGTACGGAATTAAATCAGCTTTCACACCTACTGGACCAGAACCTGGACCACCGCCGCCATGCGGACCTGTAAATGTTTTATGAAGGTTTAAATGCACAACGTCAAATCCCATATCTCCTGGGCGCGCTTGGCTTAATACCGCATTTAAGTTTGCACCATCATAGTATAATTTACCGCCTGCATTATGGACGATTTCAGCCATTTCTAAAATATTTTCTTCAAATAGACCTAATGTATTTGGATTTGTTAACATAAGTGCTGCTGTTTCTTCGTTTACAACACGTTTTAAATCTTCTAAGTCAACAAGACCATGTTCATTCGATTTTACTGTAATTGTTTCAAAACCAGCTACAGTTGCAGATGCTGGATTCGTTCCGTGAGCAGAGTCAGGAACAATTACTTTCGTACGGTTAAAGTCACCATTTGCTTCATGGTAGGCACGAATTAACATTAAACCTGTCCATTCTCCGTGTGCACCTGCTGCTGGTTGTAATGTAACAGTATCCATACCTGTAATTTCAATTAAATGCTCTTGTAAGTCGTACATTAATTCCATTGCACCTTGTACTGTCTCTTCATCTTGAAGTGGATGAATATTTGCAAATCCTGCAAAACGAGCTACATTCTCATTAATTTTCGGATTATATTTCATCGTACAAGATCCAAGTGGATAGAATCCAGAATCCACGCCGTGGTTACGGTTTGAAAGTGCTGTATAGTGGCGCATAATGTCAAGTTCAGATACTTCTGGTAGCTCTGCATCTTCTACTCGAATATAATCGCTCTCAAATACATCTTCTAGTTTCACTTCTTCTACATCTAATTTGGGTAAGCTATATCCTACGCGTCCTTCTTTAGTCACTTCAAAAATAAGTGCTTGGTCTTGGTTCTTCATTGGATAGCCCCCATTTCGTTTACAAGTGTGTCAATTTCCTCTTTTGTACGAAGCTCAGTTACTGCTAACAGCATATGATTTTCTAATTCTTTATAATCACGGCCTAGATCATAACCACCGATAATATTCTTTTGTAGTAATGCGTCGTTTACTTCTTTCACTGGACGTTTGCAATCTACAACGAATTCATTGAAGAATGGTCCAGCAAATGTAGCTGTAAAGCCTTTCGCTTCGAATTGACGTTTTGCATATTGTGCTTTAGAAATATTTTGACGTGCCATTTCTTTCACACCTTGTTTTCCAAGTGCCGTCATTGCAACAGAAGCTGCTAATGCATTTAACGCTTGGTTTGAACAAATGTTAGATGTCGCTTTGTCACGACGAATATGCTGTTCACGTGCTTGTAGCGTTAATACAAATCCACGTTTACCATCTGAATCTACCGTTTGTCCGACAAGACGTCCTGGAATTTTACGCATAAATGCTTTCGTTGTTGCAAAGTAACCACAGTGTGGTCCACCAAACTGTGTTGGAATACCGAATGGTTGTGCATCACCGATTACAATGTCAGCACCGAATTTCCCTGGTGGTGTTAATGCGCCTAATGATAACGGATTTGAAGAAACGATAAATAATGATTTTTGTTGATGAACGATTTTTTCAATATCAGCTAACTTTTCAACTTGTCCGAAGAAGTTTGGATATTGAACGATTACACAAGCAACTGTATCGTCTACTTCGCTTTGTAATACGTCTAAATCTGTTACACCATCTTTATGATTAATTTCAACAACTTCTAGATGTTGACCTTTTGCATAAGTTTCAAGTACTGCTCTTGATTCTGGGTGCACTGCACTAGATACAAGAATTTTCTTTTTACGAGTATGGCCAGCCGCTAACATTGCCGCTTCAGCTAAAGCTGTACCTCCGTCATACATAGAAGAGTTTGCTACATCCATTCCTGTTAATTCACAAATCATTGTTTGGAATTCAAAGATTGCTTGTAATTCCCCTTGTGAAATTTCTGGTTGGTATGGCGTGTAAGCAGTATAAAACTCTGAACGAGAAATAACATGATCAACAATTACTGGAGCATAATGATCGTATACGCCTGCTCCTAAGAAAGAAGCATATTCTTTTAAATTAGCATTTTTACCAGCCATTTGAGATAGCTCTTTTAAAAGCTCTGGCTCTGATTTTGCTTCTTTAATTTTTAAATCCCCTTTAAAACGAACACTCTCTGGAATATCAGAGAATAATTCGTCGATCGTTTGAACGCCGATCGTTTGTAACATTTCTTTTTTGTCTTCTTCTGTCATTGGAAGATAACGATGCAACATGAAATCTACCCCTCTCCCCGTTACTTTGAACGTTTATAAAATGGTGTTGGAACAACTACTGCTTTGACGCGTTTATTACGAATTTCAATTTCTACTTCTGTATCAACTGCTGCGTATTTTACATCAATTAGTGCTAAACCAATGCTTTTCTTTAACGTTGGAGATTGTGTACCACTCGTTACTTCCCCGATTTTTTCTTCTCCTACAAATACAGGGTAATGCGTACGAGGAATACCGCGTTCGATCACTTCGATGCCGACTAATTTACGAGATGCACCGTTTTCTTTTTGCTCTTTTAACGTTTCTTTTCCAAAGAAATCTGCTTCTTTGTTTGGTTTTACCGCAAAGCCAATTCCTGCTTCAATCGGTGTAATATCTTTTGATAATTCTTGTCCGTATAACGGAAGTGTTGCTTCAAAGCGAAGTGTATCACGAGCACCTAAACCACATGCTTTTAAGCCCTCTTCTGCTCCAACTTCAAGAAGTTTCTCCCAAAGTTTTGCAGCATCTTCACTCTTACAGTAAATTTCGAATCCGTCTTCACCTGTGTAACCTGTACGAGATACAAGTGCAGGAATTCCATCTACAAGAATATCGTTTTTAAATTTAAAGAACTTAATTTCTTTCAAATCTTCTGACACAACTTTTTGTAAAATGCCTTCTGCTTTTGGTCCTTGAATTGCAAGCTGCGCAACTTCACTAGAAACATTGACTACTTTCGCATCGCCAATTACATGACTTGCTAACCATTCGTAATCTTTCTCGATATTTGATGCATTGATTACTAATAAATAGTCTTCTTCACCACGTTTGTAGATTAATAAATCATCTACTGTACCACCATTTTCGTAGCACATAGCTGTATATTGTGCGCCTCCTACCTTTAAGGTAGATACGTCATTTGTAACAACACGTTGTAAAAATGCTAAACTATCTACACCTTTTACCTCAACTTCTCCCATATGAGACACATCGAACAAACCTGCCGCTGTACGTACAGCTTCGTGTTCTTCTTTAATGCTTGAAAATTGAACTGGTAATTCCCAGCCACCAAAGTCGATTGTTTTCCCACCATACTTCGCGTATACATCAAATAACGGTGTACGTTGTAATGTAATCATGCTCTTTCCCCCTTATGCTCTGACAAATCAATAAAAGTTGCTTCCCATATCTAAACATTTTCATTCTGAAAAGATAGGATATACGGAATCTCACTATATTTTTTTATGAAAGCGTAAATAAAAAAGTACTTTCTTGGATAAAATACGAAAGATTCCACACATTTCACACCATTATCCTAACATCATTCGCTATATTTCATCAATATTCTAGCATAAAAAATAATTTAGAATTTTTCATTCTTAATCTTACTAAATACAACTTTTGAGATTTAATGCTTATTATTGTCTATCATATAGCCTTTAATAACGATAACAAAGCCTTCTTTCAAGGCGAATCATTATACATGTAAAAAATAATTACTTTAACTTATAAAAGGTGGGAGAGTCGTAATGAATGTTGATATTTCCGTAGATCGGACGTGGCAAAACAATTTTTTAAATAGAATTGAAGAAGATGGTCCTTGGACAAACTGGGATTTATACCATTTAGCTTATGAAACAGAAAAATCGTTACTTGTTCCTACTTTCGATGGACTACAAGCACCGAAGCACTTATCCCATTTCACACCGCTTCCTCATCAATTAGAAGTCGCTCAAAATGTTATTGAACAAATGAACGGTAAAGCGATACTAGCCGACGAAGTAGGGCTTGGAAAAACAATTGAAGCTGGACTTATTTTAAAAGAATATATGGTGCGTGGGCTTGTGAAAAAAGTACTCATACTCGTCCCAGCCTCTCTCGTGTCACAATGGGCATACGAACTAAATACAAAGTTTTTCATTCCAGCTGTAGCTCAAAAGAAAAGCTACTCGTGGGAGCAAGCTGACGTGATCGTATCATCAATTGATACTGCAAAACGTTCACCACATCGCGATATCGTTTTGAACTTAGAATATGATCTTATTATTATCGATGAAGCACATAAACTAAAAAATAATAAAACAAAAAACTATGAATTTGCACAGCGATTAAAAAAGAAGTTTTGTTTATTACTAACAGCTACTCCTGTTCAAAACAAGATTGATGAAATTTTCAACCTTGTTTCTTTATTAAAACCAGGACATTTGGGCAATCAATCCAACTTTGAAGAATACTACGCTTCAAAAAATCGTTCAGCCGAATCAGATGAAGACTTAAAAGCTCTCATTAACAAAGTAATGGTCCGAAATAGACGTCATAATACCGGAATTGATTGGCCGAAGAGGCATGTACGTACAATTTTTGTAGAGTTTAATAAAGAAGAGCAAGCTTTATATAATGCAATTGAACACTGGGGAGGACGAGATGCCTTCACATCTGCTTTCTCATCCTTAACATTAAAACGCGAGGCATGTAGTAGCCGTGAAGCTGTGTACTATTCATTAAAAAAGCATGTAGAAAAACGTCAGAAAGAAAATGAACAATATATAAAAGATCCATATATTGATGTGCTAATGGACAATATTAATCATATTCCATTCAACTCAAAAGCAAATAAAGCTCTTGAGCTTATAAAAGAAATTGACGATAAAGTCGTCATCTTCACGGAATATCGAGCGTCACAAATGTACTTACAATGGTTTTTACAGCAGCACGGCATTTCTTCCGTTCCGTTCCGCGGTGGATTTAAACGTGGGAAAAAAGATTGGATGAAGGAACTTTTCCAAAAACACGCGCAAGTATTAATTGCAACGGAAGCTGGCGGAGAAGGAATTAACTTACAGTTTTGTAGCCATATGATCAATTATGATTTGCCATGGAACCCAATGCGTCTTGAACAAAGAATTGGACGTATTCACCGTCTTGGTCAAAAAAATGATGTTCATATTTATAACTTAGCTACAAAGCATACTGTTGAAGAACACATTTTGAAACTGTTATATGAAAAAATAAATTTATTTGAGCGTGTTATCGGTGAACTCGATGAAATTTTAACAAGAATTAATATGAAAAACATCGATGCGCATATTCAAGAAATTTTTGCGCAATCAAAAAGCGAAGGAGAAATTCGAATTAAGATGGAAAACTTAACATCTATTATCGACTTTGCGAAGCGAAATGAAGCTGAGGTGCAAGGCTATGCAGCAACATGAAATCCATAATTACTTAAACAATTTCTTTGAGGCGAATAACTGCGAAATTTTAGGACGTTCCCCTCACCTATTAGATGTGCAGTTAACAATTGAGATGGATAAATTATTAATGAACCGCCCTTTCTATTGGCACTATCTTGAAAAAACAGGAGGCGTACCGAATCCGATGCGCCTTACTCTTATTACAAATCCAGAAAATGAAGAAAACGATGGCGAACTTATTCACTACGGTTCACCACGACTACATCAAATTTTCCAGACAACGAAAGAATTAGGCTCTTACATACGTTTATATGAGGAAATAAAGCATAACGGGGCAACGCATACACCGCTCCATCCTTGGCTCGGTGTAAATATAAAAGTGTCTTATCAATGTGATCGAAAAAAAGACATCCTTCATTCCATTGGTATTCATCTCATCTCTGGAACAATGATGGCAAATTTTCATGAAACATTAACTAACATTAAACTTACACCGAAAATACCTGACTTTTGTTTTACGCTCTCTCCTATCATTAAGCCTCAAAGCGGCTTACAACGTATAGAGGACGCTTTAAAAAATATAATTGCAGAAGATGATCATGCGTGGGCGAAAGAAGCGAGGGTACGTTGGAATCACGATTTAGATCTTTTAAATCGTTTTTATGAAGATAGTGATGAACTTCCTGAAAGCTATGAAATTGAAAAACAAGCCTTGCAAGAACAATATGAACCACGTATTACAGTGCAAATTATTAACGGTGGCCTCTTTTATGTTACCGCTAATCATTTTCTATCTTAAAAAAGCTCCTTCCGTTTTTAGAAGGAGCTTTTTTTTTATTTATTTTCTATCCTACTCGCTATCGTCACTACGCTCTTGCTGTTTTTTCTGTGCCATACGTTTCTGCTGTGCACGATCCTTTGCGCTCACATGATTTGCATCAGTTGGAAGGTTTTCTTTCGAACGTCCAATTCCATTGCTCATCTTTCCCACTCCTTTTTACGTTTTTCAAAACACATGTTTATTTTCAGCTAGAGTTACAATCCTTATACAAAAAAATAAGAGCAGCCATTGGCTACTCTTACTCACTCACATATTTTTGAAACATATCATGGATGCCTTTATTTACGAGGTTCGAGATCTGTTCGTCAGATTTATTCGGATAACGATCGCGCAATCTGATAGATGCCTTCACCATTAAATTTTCTAATACAGAACGGCCACCTTCTCCATAAATAATTTCAGCATACTTAACAAGCCTTCCATCCTCTACTGTTGCTGGATTATGATTGAAGAAAAATTTACTCATTGTTTCCACCTCTCTCTTTGATAACGTTTACATTTATATATTTTATTTATGTTATTTATTTCACAATATTGTATGCACGTATATTTAATTAGTTTCATTATAAAGCAACATATCGATAGTACATATGTGATTTTCCGTCCATTTTGTGAACAAACCAAAATGAAAGCGTTTCCTTTATTATATACTAAAAAAACTTACTACGCTAGGGGCAATTTTTTCAATCTACTAATCCCTCAAAAATTGATATATTTTTTCTTTTCCAATCAAACCTTATACAATTTTCAGAAATTATATTATAAAATATATGTATGACTTAAGGAGGATTTGTATGAATCAAAATAAAAAAGCTATATTAGATCTTGTCTTTTATCTCGTAATCCCATTCCTCATTTGGAAATTTGCAAAACCTTATATTGATCCTTATTACGCGATGTTAATTTCCTCTGTTCCGGGGATTATTTATACACTGTATACCTTTAAAAAAGAAAAGCAGTTTAACGTGACAGGATTCTTTATTTTAATTACACTCATTTCTAATACGACGGTAGATTTATTATCTGGATCAGCTGAACGAATGTTGTGGAACGATGCGTATTATCACATCGTACTCGGTATTATCGTCATATGTACAATTTTTATAAAAAAACCACTTATGTTATATTTCGCAGCAGATATTGCAGCACTACAAGGGCATGACCGTGATAAAAGTCGTGAACTGTATCGTGATAGTCGTATATATCCAGCACTACAATATTTAACGCTATTTTTCGGGCTTCAATTTATATTAAAAAGCTTTTTAAAAATTTATTTCATCTCCGTTTTCGGTGTAGATGGCTACGGTGAAATGAGAGCGATTATGACTGCTGTCGGCTGGGGCATTTCAATTTGCATCGGAATAGGGTTCGTATGGGTGAACAATAAAATACATGCGGTTACTGAGGAAAAAGAATCCGTACAGTAAATGAAAATCCCCTAGTATATAACGCTACTAGGGGATTTTCATTTTGCTAGGCATATGACTAAAAGTTAACTTGATTTTTTCCTTTTATTTTTTACGTTTCGATAAAATAAAGCTGCACTAAGCGGCATAACACCAAACCATTTATTTAAAAATGGCTCTTTTTCAGAGCGGCGTTGTTCTTTCTTTTGTTTACGATCTTCTTTTGGTGCATCCATATATGACACAAACTGCTGCGTCACAAAGCGAACATAATCATTAGTAGACATATTATCATCACCTCTACTTGATTAGTATGTCCACTTTTTTATTCATTAATCTTTTCCTTTAATTCATTCATAATTTGCTTTACTGACTTATTTGTCGTGTCGATATGAATATGTGCCTCTTCATAATACGCTCGGCGCGATTCGAATTTCGTTACAAATGCCTCTATATCTTTCTTCTGAAATAGTGGACGTGTCGTATCTTCACGAAGCCTTTCTGCAATTACATGCGGATCACAATATAAATACACGACAGTCCCGTTCTCTTTCATCCACTTTCGATTTTCCACTCGCTCAATAATCCCTCCACCAGTTGTAATGATTGCATTATGAACTGGTAGTGAACGTAACATCTCACTTTCATATTCTCGAAAAGTTATTTCGCCTTCTTCTGCAAAAATATTTCGAATTGCCTTCTCTTGCTTCTCTTCGATTTTTTGATCTGTATCTACAACATCCATTTGCAGTTCTTTACTTAACGCTTTTCCAATTGTTGTTTTCCCAGCTCCCATATAGCCGGTTATGTATATAGATTTCATTTTCTGTCCTCTCAATCGTCATGTATTAATTGTTATTATAACGAAAGATGCTACTTTGTTTAATAAAAAAACGTTTTGTTCTTCTTATACTAAGAAGAACAAAACGTAACATACTCGCTTTTACCTATAAGTACCTCTTCTCACCCACTGCGTTGCAATCCATTTCTCGCCTTTCGTTACAGGTGCCCCTCCGTGTAACGTAAGCTCATTTAGTGATTGATCTTGATAAAAATACTCAAAGTATACTGCCATTCCCTTTCTAGGGTGTACAGAAAGATTTAATTTCGGGAAGAACGTTTCTCCGCCTTCTTCTACATCATTTAAGTACATTACAAGCGTGCTAATACGATTATTAGCAGCTGATCTACTATGTTCCGCAAAATAATCATAGTGCGCTTTATATTGTTGATCCACTTCATAATTTAAAATGTGCAATCCTTCTCCATGCGTCACCGGAACATTCATGATAGATGAAATACGTTTTTCAATCTTCGAAGTAAGTTCATTCTCTTCCAAAAATGCGCCACTACTTGTTCGGATATCATTTACATCACGTGCTGAACCAATTGTAGAACGTTTTATTTTATTTTTAGACATTTCAATTAATTCGTCGCATTCTTCGTCACTTATTACATTTCCTAATACGACGATAAGAGGTTCTTCGAATTTCGAAATAATTTGTATTTCCCTATCTTCTGTCATAATCGTATTTCCTTTATGATCAAAAATAGTTTGTTCTTTATTTTCACCTATTTGATTGTTCTTTGTCATTTCCCTATTCTCCCTAAAAAAAATGATTGGATAGCATGAATATATCATATTCTTTCTACCTTTCTCTTTTTTGAGAAAATTTAAACTTTTGATCGTTATATTTATCCATTTCCCAAAAGAAATTGAAGCTCTTCACAATGGAAATTCATGGTTTTACTCAGCATACTTTACCTGTCATCCTTCTATCCAATCAAATATTTTCTCATCATTTTTTCTATACCGAAAGCTCACCGTATAGAAAATTCTTTGTTTTGTCTCGCACTGCAAAGAAACGAGAATCATATCATTTTCAAATTCGTACTTTCCACTCACTTTTCCCTTTGTATATTGAAAGAAAAAGGTACCATCTCTTTCTGTTTTCTGTAAGTCTACTTTTATATCTGCAATAGCTCGATTAATCAACTCTTCCACTAAAAATTTTTGCTCTATTTCAGTAGAAAATTTTTTATCAGAAAGCAACATATTCGTTTCGTATACAAAAAAAGAGGTTAATAAAATTAAAAAAATGATTGTTGCTGGCATTGTAAATCCATCTTGTTTTTTCATTCCTTTATTTCCATTTCGCTATATCTTACAACTACACCTTCATGTATTTTCCCACTAGTATCTTTCATATTTATAAAGAGCACATGAGGTGTTAGTTTGTACGAAACATTGCCAACCTTTTGTAATATAACTTCCCTTCCACGCATATTCACTTTTCTTATAAGATGATTATTCACTTTTTCATATATCACTTCATCCCCATTACGCAAACGGAAGCGTAAAATACTACCTTTATTTTCAAGGGCCATTATATGTTCCCCAAACGATACCTCACGAAACTCCAGTTGTACTTGGCCTAAAAACACATCCCACTCCCACTCATTTAATCCTTTTGAGTGTTTATTCTCCATTCCGATAAAATGAAGACTCGGTAAAAGTAAAAAGAACAGTGATACTAGAAACAAACATACGATCATTTCTATTAATGTAAATCCAACTTCTAATTTATTTTTCCTCCCACATAAAAACATTGTTCCATCATTCTTCCCTTCACATCTTTCCACATAGTACACACTTCACTTCCTCCCCAATATGTGTAATATACAAGTTCGTTTATAATTTTTTCTTTTACTCGCATTTCCTCATTCTCATACATATATAAAGCTGCTTCTTTTTTTAATAATACGAATGCCTTATAGCGGAGTTGTATATTTTTTCTTTCTTGCATGACCAATACTGTTTGCGGCAGTAGTACCGATACCGCCATCATTAGTATGCTTAACGATACAAGCATTTCAGCCATTATGGATCCTTTTTGATATTTCATGATACGTAAATCTCCCTCTTCCGAGCTGAAATACAATCTCATATTTATAACTTCGATACGAAAGTAAAATTGTACCACCTCTATTAATATTTCCGCTCGGATTATATGTCATCGGATTTGGAAATGTATGCAAATCAATTTGTATATCGTTACCATAGTCTCTCGACACAATAAAATGATTCGTACCCGACTCCTCAATGTAATACGTGTTTTTCTCTTTATACCACCGTAGCGTATAGTATTTCTGACGATTTATCGCTAATTGTTGCATATACAAAATATCATTTGAAAATTGGCTCAAAAATTGTTCGACTTTTTGTTTTTCATATAATGAATGAACATTAAAATACGTAATCATACTTAAGACAGAAATTACAAATAAAACGAGCAACATTTCTAAAAGAGTAAATCCTTTTTGTTTCACAATGTCCCGATTGATACTGTGCCATCATCTGAAATATGAATAGATTCACCATTCGGACACTTATGAGTTGTAATATATTTTTCGTCACTTAGCTCTTTTAACGAAGGAATTTTATTATGCTGTAATTGATATACCTGTATTTGCGCTTCTATAGATTTCACATAGGCTGCGCATCCTTTTCCTTGAACTGATGAGCGCTGCTTCACTACATTCGGAATAATTAATAGTAATAATACAGTTATAACAACCATAACTAATAACATCTCTAACAGAGTAAATCCTTCCTCATTCTGCATGTAAATGCCTCCTAAATGGAATTCATCATTTGAAACATCGGCATAATCATCGCTAAATACATAAGAACAACTATTCCTCCAATGCATGTAAATAAAATCGGTTGAATGATAACTAACATACGTTTCATTTTTTGTTCCATCTTTTCTATAACAAGATCGCTATAGTCCTCTAATTCAACTGCCAAATTACCGTTTGCTTGTCCATGCCTAATAATATAAGAAAGTTCTTTTTCGTAATAACCACTTTTAGCAATGATAGATTGTAACGATTCTCCTGCAATTAATTGCCGTTCAATTCGGGCCGCTTCATACTGAAAAAATCGATTATATTTTTGCTCCATCATTATTGTGAGTGCTTCGAGCACCGATAGTCCGCCGTACAATAAACCACTCAATTGAGTGGAGAAATAATGCGAATGCTTTAAAATAAGAAATACTTTTATGAGAGGAATACGAAGCATGATTTTTACCTGTTCAATATGTGGGAGTTTCCGAAAATAAAACAAATATACGCTACATCCAATAATAAAGATAAGAATACCGCTAATAATAATGTAAGGTATTCGTTTAATTGCACTTAAAATTTGTTCTGTAAATAGCGGCACTGTAGAACCAAATGAACTATACACCATTTCAACCTGCGGTAATAAGATGAGATTGAAAACAGCAAGCATAATCATTAAAAAGAATGCTAATAGCATAGGATACTGCATTATTTTCATCATATCTTTCCTATACTTATCCTTCTTATAAAGAAGTGCGCTCCCTTGTTGCAATGCAAAAGAAATATCACCATGTTTCTCAGCATAAAATAAATAACTTAACATCTCCTGATGAAACATTAATTGATGAAATGAATCGTGTAGACTTCTCCCCTCTTTTAATCCCTCAATCATATGCTGTAATTGTACTTTCTTTTCTATGGGTAATTGAAATCGTAAAAATTCTAGTGCCTGCAAAAGGGAGTATCCTTTTTCTAATAGTTCTCCTAATCGTTTCAACAATACTAATTGCTCACTTAAACTCCATGTTTTCTTAAACATAAACATCTTCTTCTAAAAATCCTAAAGCATACCCTTTTCGTATCGAAGATTCTAATGTTTCATGTTTGTACGTAACACATTCTCCGTTCGCTTCTTTAATCGCTTGTTGCAAATCATATCCATCTAACAACTCGTAAACGCTTGCTTGTCTTACTTGCCGCATTGATTTACATAAAATTGAGCACTTTCCTCTGCAAAATGGACACTTTAATTCAACAAGTCGCTGTGCAGCTACAGCCAATAAAGATTGTTCAATTTCTTGCCTCGTTATGCCATAATCCATAAATCTGAGTATCGCTCCTTTCGCATCATTCGTATGCAGGGTCGTCATTACTAAATGTCCAGTTAAACTTGCTCTTACAGCTATTTTTGCTGTTTGTTCATCTCGGATTTCACCAACTAATATAATATCTGGATCATGGCGTAAAATAGCCTTTAGTCCAGCCTCATATGTGATACCTGCTTTTTCGTTTATTTGAATTTGTAATAAATCGTCTTTTCTTTTTTCAACTGGGTCTTCAAGTGTTACAATTCGACGTGTTTTCCTTTTTCTAATTACCTCTAATAATGCATACATTGTCGTTGTCTTCCCAGAACCAGTCGGTCCAGTAAATACGAGTAGACCATGTGAATAACGTAAAAAAGAGAGGAGTTTTTCCGCCGTACTTGGAAATAACGAAAGATGAGATAACGGCTGCACAGATGCTTGTAAATGAAGGCGAATCACGAGACTTTCTCGATATACAGTCGGAAGTGTTGAAAGACGTAAATACACTTCTTGTCCATCAATTTGTAAATACAATGAACCATTTTGTGGCTTCCGCCTCTCTCCTATATCCATGGATGCCAAAAATTTAAAGTGCGAAACAAGTTTTTCTCCAAACTCCTTTTCAATACATTGTTTCGTAATTAAATCTTTTCCTATACGTAGCTGAACCGCTACATCCTTCTGCCGGGGCACAATATGTAAGTCCGATGCTTGTACCCTACACGCTTCTTTCAAAATTGTATTCGCAAAAATTTCAATTCCATTCATCATTTTCCCTCCTCACTATGTATATAGCATGAAAAAATGCACAATAAAAATTGGGACTTTTGTATTTTCATCAGAATAAAAAGGAAAATTATGTTTGTGAAATTATGAACAATTTCCGAATTATTGTCTGAAATTACCTATATGGAAGTTTATCTGTATTATAATGTTATTATCTTGGATAAAGTGATAAAGGTGGAGATCCTCATGGAACAAGCTTTAAAAATTACAGGTGTATTATCTGACCCAACTCGTTATTACATTTATAAATATATTTCTCAAAAACATAGTTACGTAACTGTACAAGAAATTGCAGATGAGTTTGACATTCATCCAAACGTAGCACGCTTACATTTATCTAAATTAGAAGATGTTCATATGCTTAAATCTGAAACAAAGAAAACTGGAAAGGGTGGAAGACCAAGCAGATTATATGTATTATCTGACGATGTTATCCAATTGCAATTTCCATTCCGTGATTATCAATTATTAGCAAAAATAGCGTTCAATTCTCTCCTTAGCCTTGGAGCTGCTGGTGAAAAAGCGCTATACGAAACAGGAAAACAATTCGGAGCAGAATTAATGCAACAACATATGCACCGCTTAAATGTGAGTGAAGAAGACTTAACAGTAGAACAAAAAGTTCAAATTGCAAAAGAAGCTTTCTCAACAGCTGGTTTATCACCTGCATTTGAATTAAGTGCAGATGGAACAAAAATTTTCTATGATGTACACAATTGTCCATTTAAAGAAGTTGCTGTTCATCACCCAACTGAAATTTGTAATATGCATGGGGATATGATGAAAGGGATTTTTGAAATCCTATTCCCTAACATGGAATTAACACGAAATGATAGTCTACTAGATGGATGTAAATCTTGTAATTATAAATTAACAATTTAATTTCTCATATAAAAAGAAGCCAATTATAATTGGCTTCTTTTTATATGAACGAATATTTACAATAGTAAGAAAAATAAACTATAATGAGGAGAGGTTTACTTTTTCTAGAAAAGGAGGGAGATGGCATGGAGCGCATGTTTCGCGTTCTCGGCTTTTGGACTGGAATTTTCTCGGTTATGTTTTACGTAGGGGATATGCAACAGGCTGCACTACTATTTTTAGGACAAACAGGTTTCTTCGTACTTTTAAGTTATTTAAAATTAACAGAGCGTATGTATATATACGTATTTGGGGCCTACTTAACTGTTTTCTTCATAGGATTTACATACTACACGACGTTTTTACTTGTCCCTGGGGCTGGACATTAAAAGATGGCAATTTGCCATCTTTTTTTTAATCGTGGAATTTCCTAGTTGACTTATAGGTTTTATTACCTTATATTCTATATAACAGATTGGAATTAGGGGGAATCAACATGAATACACTGCTTGTCGGAATTAACGTTGCAGTCATGCTCATTTTAGTCGGCGTATTATATTATATGCAACGTAAG
>NZ_JAEHBO010000077.1:0-24657 GCF_016483575.1 Bacillus cereus group sp. N12 | reverse complement strand
GGTCCTGGCGTTGCCGAAACGTAAATGACTTGATTCGTTTTCTCTTCAAACTCATCGAACGTGAGCGGTCTATTATCTAAAGCTGATGGCAGACGGAATCCATGATCCACAAGTACTTGCTTACGTGCTTGGTCCCCGTTATACATTGCTCTTACTTGTGGCACTGATACGTGCGACTCATCCATAACAATTAAGAAATCCTTCGGGAAATAGTCTAATAACGTATACGGCGTTGCACCCGCTGGACGAAGTGTTAAATGACGGGAATAGTTTTCAATCCCTGAACAAAAGCCCATCTCGCGCATCATTTCTAGATCATAACGTGTACGTTGCTCTATACGCTGCGCTTCCAACAACTTACCATTATCATTTAATTCTTTTAAACGCTCTTCTAATTCTTTTTCTATATTTTCAATAGCAACCTTCATTTTTTCTTCACGTGTAACGAAGTGAGATGCTGGGAAGATTGCTACATGATCACGTTCTGCTAATACTTCACCTGTTAACGCATTTACTTCACGAATACGATCGATTTCATCACCGAAAAATTCAATTCGAATACAATGCTCGTCAAGTGATGCCGGGAAGATTTCAACTACATCTCCGCGCACACGGAATGTCCCACGCTTGAAATCAATATCATTACGTCCGTACTGTACATCAACAAGTTCACGAAGCAATTGATTGCGGTCCTTTTCCATACCAACTCGAAGTGAAACAACTAACTCGCGGTATTCTTCCGGAGAACCTAAACCATATATACACGAAACACTCGCAACGATAATTACATCGTCCCGTTCAAATAATGCAGACGTTGCTGAGTGACGCAATTTATCGATTTCATCATTAATTTGCGCATCCTTTTCTATAAAAGTATCCGTTTGCGGCACATACGCTTCTGGTTGATAATAATCGTAATAACTAACAAAATATTCAACTGCATTATTCGGAAAAAAATCTTTCAGCTCACTATATAATTGTCCTGCTAACGTTTTATTATGAGCCATCACAAGTGTTGGCTTCTGTACTTCTTTAATGACATTTGAAATCGTAAATGTCTTACCCGTCCCTGTCGCTCCCAGCAACACTTGCTTTTTCTTTCCACTATTAAGTCCCTCTACAAGCTTCTCTATAGCTACCGGCTGATCACCTTGCGGGGAATACGCTGAGATAATTTCAAATTGATGTTCCAAGTAAAATCCGACCTCCTCATAAAAATCTGTATTATTATTTTACCACGAATGCCCATAAAAAACCTAAAAAAAACGAACAGATATTCGGTAAAATTTTCGACAATATATACATAGAAAAAGGAAGGAGTCAAAACTTCCTTCCTCTACTAACTCTATTTTTTAGGTACATATAATAAATCATATCCATTGCGCCCATTTTCATTCAGACAGTCTATTAACCTATAAGCCGTTTGTAATTCACGCTGCTCTTTAACAATCCTTTTACAACTATCTTCATCTATATCTGTATGATTACCAGCAAATCGATCTTGCCTATTATCTAACATATGAATTATATCTGTTCCACTATACTCTAACGTTTGAAAAACCGGATCACCTTCATGTGTATAATGTACAATTCTTACTTTATCAACTTCCCCTTGTTCCACATTCAAAACGAACTTTTCAAATTTATCTAGATTAGAAGTTACCGCTTCCTTTACAATGACATCATTCTTCTTATCAATTGTAATGTTAGGTTGTGAGCATGCTACTAAACTAAAGAGAAGTAGGCATATAAAACCACTTCTTTTTCCTATTGTCATCCTCTCCTATAAGAATTATTTGTATACTGCAAAAGCTACTTTCCTCTACGAAAGTAGCTTTTCTTTCCCTTTCTCCTTCTTCGGAAAAATGACATATGAAAATGAAATTGCTGTATCAACTAAAAATATAATTGCCCACACTTGGCTCACGCGACTTGCAGCTTTATTTAAAATGATTCCCGATTCTAACCAATTTCCCCATTGTTCAAATGGAATAAATCCATACGCGAAGAAAAAGAATATATGCACACCAACGAATAAAACAAGATGTAATACCCAATTTTTCATTTCCTGCTTTGCATAGGCCATACCTGTTAATTCTATATGTTCTTCAATAACAGGCGCTGGTTCATTCCGCCATTTCGCAGCTAACTTTTGCACAAATATATCAAGCTTCTTCAAATCCTTTTTCCCGTAGAAGACCGCATACAATAAAATGATTACGGTAATAATCTGAAAGTTTGAAAACTTTCCTGTTTGATAATAGTCCACTACCCCTAAGGTTAAAATGAACACTTCATTTACGAGTAGTACAATCCCCATAATAAAACTCGCCTTTTTCAAACGGAATCCGTAACGAAGTAAAAAGAAACCGATAGCCGATAACCAAAATACAATCTCTGCCCCAATTAAAAAGTACCAACGATATTCTGCGAGTATACTCATTTATCCTTCTCCTTTTCATCATATATACGAAAAGCTTCATCCATATATAATAAAAATTCTTCTTCGATTGGATACATGCTCATTTTCTGTGAATCTTCCTTCGATTTTCTAACTTCCCATAACTTATCTAAAAACGCTTCATCACCATTGGCCATTTCTAAACACTTCTGCATTAATCTCTTCATTGCCCCTTGCACCTCATCACTTGCAGTTTCTTTACCGTCTTTCATAAAAGTGCGTAATTGCTTTAATAAATCCACCCATTCTAAAACATTCGGATCTTCTTCACTCATATTTGGCAAATTATGAAGCAACTTTTGTTCTTCCTTTGAAAATACTTCATTTTGAAATATTTCACGTATACGAGAAGACTGTTTCGAAAGCTGGATCAGTTCAAACATAACTTTCCAATCGAGCTCTCCCTCCACATCCACCGAATAAACAACTGCTTGTAAAACGCGCTCCATTCGATTGAATTTCTTTTGTTCTTCCTGTACAAACCGAAGTTGTTTTTCAAGCGAATCCTTTAAGTTAAGCTCACCTTTTACTAACATATTCGCAGACTCTTTTAGTGAAAATCCCATTTCCTTTAAAAATAAAATTTGTTGGAGACGTATTACGTCAGCTTCACTATATAAACGATGCCCGCCTTCTGTTTTCCCGCTCGGCTTTAATAAATCTATTTGATCATAATAACGTAATGTACGTACTGTTACCCCTGTCTCTCTCGTCAATTCTTGTATTGAAATCACTACCATCACCTCTTCCCCTTCATTATAAAAGATGACGTTACGTAACTTTCAAGACTTTTGTAAAAAAATACAAAAAGCTGTTTATACTCATTGTATAAACAGCTTTTACGGAAATAATCCTTTTTGTACAGCGCGCCCACAAAATAAAATAAGTGCTCCAACAACAACGCTCGTTGCCGTTTTATGATAATGGGCCAATAGTAATAAATAATACGATAAACCAACAGTGCCAATCATAATACAAATACTTGGCACTGGATTACGAGAGAAATTTTGCATTCCCCAAAGAAGTGCAAATATAGCTGTAGCGACACATAACACCGGTAATCCCATTCCGCTTCCCCTTTATATATCTATTTGCTAGTCTTTGTTAATACGCTCATTGATAACATACTAATTAATACCCCAAAACCAGTCCTTATATATTTAAACGTTTAATCTAATTGAAATCTCTCAAACTTATCATTTATTTCCTCTCCCCTTACTCCAGCGTAAAGATTTCCTCCACCTTCATCCCAAAATATTTGGCGATTTTTAGGGATAACTCTAGACTCGGATTGTAATGGTGATTTTCAATCGCTATAATCGTCTGACGCGTCACCTGCATCACCTTTGCCATTTCAACTTGTGTTATATGATTTTGCTTTCTTAATTCTTTAATTTTATTTTTCACACCCATAGGATCCACCTTCAAAAGTAAAGATATCTTTACTTGAATTATAAATATTTTCCAATTACAAGTAAAGATTAATTTACAAATTTTAGAAAAATATTCCACTGAACACCTTCTCTAACAAAGTACGATAGTAGTTAAGTTTATATCAGCGATTCTCCCAATATATCGACGTAACTCCATTTATATCGGCGATTTTCTAAATATATCAGCGCAACTCCATTTATATTGGCGATTTTCTAAATATATCAGCGCAACTCCATTTATATCGGCGATTTTCCGAATATATCGACTTACTAACAAATACTGAAATCCATAGCGCTATAATCATAAGAAAAAGCTGTCCCAAAATATCTTTTGGAACAGCTTTCTCCTCTACTACATAAATCCTAATACCCATACAAGAACATATCCAAGAATAGAAAGACAAACCGAGCCGATCAGCCCTGCTACAAATGCTTTGCTTCCTAATTTACGGAACGTTTTAAACTCTACATTTAAACCGAGACCTGCCATCGCCATTGCGATAAGCATGTACGCAATTATTACAATATAACCGGCAACAACTTCGGGGATAATCCCGAGTGAATGCACCGCACTCATCGCTAAAAATCCGAATATAAACCAAGGAATCGGAAGCTCCTTCCACGATTTCTTTTCTTCGCTTCCCTCGCTCTTACCAAACCATAACCCAATTAAAATCGCTACTGGTACAAGCATCGCAACGCGCGTTAATTTCACGATAACCGCGATGTCGACAGCCGTGCTACCGCCTGGTGCCGCAGCCGCAATTACGTGAGCAATTTCATGCAGCGTCGCCCCCGAGAATACACCGTAACCGTACGGAGATAAGCCAAGCACTGGATATAATAATGTATAAATAAGCGTAAATATCGTACCTAAAATAGCAATAATTGCGGCACCAACCGCCGTTTCATCGTCCTTTGCTTTCACTTGTGGTGCAATTGCCACGACCGCTGCCGCACCACAAATCGCCGTTCCACACGCCGTTAAAATCCCAAGTTTCTTTTCTACTTTAAATACTTTTGTCAATCCATATACAACGAAAATGGTGAATATAATAACTACCGCTGCGATGACCAATACTTTCGGCCCCGCCTTCGCAATATCAACCAGATTTAATCGCATTCCAAGTAAGATAATCCCAAAGCGAAGCAACTTCTTACTCGCAAAGTTCGTTCCCGCTATCGCTTCTGGAGGGACTCCAATCGCTGCGCGCCAAATCATCCCAATTAGAATAGCAATTACTAATTGTCCCATAATATTTAAAAATGGAAGCTCCGCTAAATATTTCGCAGCAATGGCGATTAATAATGTAATCCCAATACCTTGCGAAAATCCAAAGCCCTTTTTCTTTTGTATAACAAGTGTTTGTTCCACCTTGTACCACCCCAATAATCGTATTGGAACATGCATGTTCTTTCTACTTACATTATAAGAGAGTTTTTATAATAAGTTTAATATCAATATTAAATCTCTATCATCAGAAATACTTATGATAGAATAAAAACAAAAATAAAGGGGCCTAACAAATGAACGTCGACATTTTGAAAATCTTTGTGACTGTCGTTGAACAGAAACATTTCTCTCGTGCAGCAGAACTTTTAAACCTTTCACAACCCGGTGTAAGCATGCACATTCGCAACCTGGAAAATGAATTTGGAACTACACTCATTCAGCGCTCCCCAAAGCATGTACAAGTTACGGAAGCTGGAAACATATTATACATACATGCAAAGCAAATGCTCTCTCTTTATGATGATGCAAAACAGGAAATTAACGAATTACATAACGTTGTAACAGGAACACTTCGCATCGGTGCTAGTTTTACAATTGGCGAATACTTACTTCCCAAAATACTCGCTAACTATGCCAATGAAAATCCGCACGTCGAAGTTCATACCCTTATCTCTAATACAGAAGAAGTTTTGCAAAGCCTTCGCTCTAATCAAATTGATATCGGCTTAGTAGAGGGACAAGTCGTATATGCTGACGTAGACGTTGAAGCGTTTATGCAAGATGAAATGAAGCTCGTCGTCCCTCCAAATCACCCATTACTTCACATCAAGGATATAAACGAAGCTACTCTCCAAGACCAAGTATGGGTATTAAGAGAAAGTGGCTCTGGGACACGTGCCTATAGCGATCGTTTTATTCATCAACATCATTTAAAAATGAAACGATTCTTTACATTTAGTAGCATTCAAAGTGTAAAGGAAGCCGTCGCTGCCGGGCTTGGCATCGCTATACTTTCTGATTGGACCGTGCGGAAAGAACTACTAGCCCAAGAACTATTCCACGTCGAAGTTCCAACTGAAAAACTAATTCGTCCATTCTCCATCGTGCGTGGCAAATATTTCATTCCATCTAAAGCCATTCAAGTGTTTTTAAATCATGTAGATTCTTTTGCGAAAAAACAGAGTTGACCTTCACATTAGTGTGAAGGTTTACAATACATGTAAAAGGAGTGAAATGCAGTGCGAATTGGAGAGTTATCAAAAGAAACTGGCGTTAGCGAAAGATCACTAAGACATTATGAAGAAAAGGGATTGCTCCCTTCAAATCGCCTCACAAACGGCTATCGTGATTTCGATAAAAGTGCCATTGAAAAAGTAGAGCTTATCCAAATGTACTTACAGCTCGGCTTAAATTTAGAAGAAACTGCAAGAATGCTGAGCTGCCTCGAAATCGAACCACATCTATACGAAAATCCATGCAGCAGTATCCTTGCACTTTACGAAGATAAGCTCAATGAAGTAACAAGGCAAATCTCATTACTTTCCAACATTCAAACGAATTTACAAAAACACGTTTCACTCCTAAAACAAGAAAAAGAAAAGGGATGATTGCATGTTTGTTATACACGGCAGTTCAAGACAAAATGGGAATACGGAAGCCTTAACATATATGATGATTGATGGAATGAAAGCAGAACAAATTTATTTACGTGACCATACCATTTATCCTATTACAGACCAACGCCATGATGCTGAAGGATTTCAACCTGTAAATGATGACTACGAACAATTAACCAAACGCATGCTAGAGCACGACACGATTATCTTTGCTACACCACTATACTGGTACGGAATGAGCGGCCATATGAAAAACTTCGTTGATCGTTGGTCACAAAGCTTACGTGATACCTCTCTTCATTTCAAAGAGAAAATGAAAGGTAAAAAAATGTACGTCGTCATCGTTGGCGGAGACAATCCGAAACGGAAAGCATTGCCACTTATTGCTCAATTCCAGTATATCTTTGATTTTGTTGGTTCATCATTTGAAGGGTATATTATCGGGGATGCGAATGGATTGGATGAAATCAAAAATGATGCTGAAGCAATTACAAAGGCACAACTGTATAATAGCAAATTTAAAAATAGCTAACAGAAATAAGTTTGACAAACCCGTTTGTATGCGCATACAATAAAAATAATATTATGAAAGGAAGGTAATTTGACCAATGAAGTTCTAATTCTCTTATTTATTTCATCCATCACAAATAGTGAACAAAAATGATGAAAACTAGCAGGGGATTAGTCTGTCCATTTGTCGATACTTTCTTTCGAGACGATCATGTGAAAAATCGTTTATTTATGTACGATTTTTACATTGAAGGGCGACGTTTATCCTCTCTAGTGAAACTAGGGAGGTTTTTTTATGACTATTTTATTCGCACGTAATATTGAAAAGAGCTTTGGTGACCGTACCATATTTACGTTACCATCACTAGAAATTCACGCACACGATCGCATAGGAATCGTTGGAGTCAACGGAGCTGGAAAATCTACGTTATTGCAAATATTAAGTAAAGAAATAGAAGCTGACAAAGGGACAGTAACTCATCATAGTTCTATCGCTATCATTCCACAGCTTAGCGATACAATACTGGAAACCGCTTCTTCTCTTGCAAAAGGAAAATGGAGTATTTCAAACGTCGCAAATTCAATGAGCGGCGGCGAACGAATGCGCCTAAAGATTGCCCATGCCCTTGAACAAGAGGCAGGCATTCTATTTGCTGATGAACCAACAAGCCACTTAGATATGTTCGGTACAGAGCAATTAGAAAAGGCACTTTCATCTTATAAAGGTGCGCTTGTCTTAATATCTCATGATCGCGATTTCCTAGATACAATATGTACAAAAATCATCGAAGTTGAAGACGGGATGATTAAAGAATATAAAGGAAACTATTCCAACTATCGAAAGCAAAAAGAACGTGAGAGAATACAAAAGGAAGCAGAATACGAGCAATATGTACAAGAAAAAAATCGTTTGGAACAGTCCATTTTACAAAGAAAACAACGCGCTTCTAGCATGACAAAAATCCCAACTCGGTTCAGTTCATCTGAATCTAAACTTTATAAATTAAGTGGAGCTCATGGGCAAGAACAGGTCAGCAAAGCAGCCAAAGTATTAGAAACACGTCTCGAAAAACTAGAAAAGAAAGAAAAGCCAAAAGATCTTTCTCAGGCTCAGTTTGACGCGCAATACCATACACCCATTCATAGTAAAGTGGCAGTACAGTTCAATAAAGCAACAAAGAAAATAGGCGACCGCACACTATTTAAAAATATGAATGGGACAATTGCCCCCGGTGCAAAGCTTGCTATTTTAGGGGCAAATGGAAGTGGAAAAACAACTTTGTTCAACATGCTTCTCGCAAACGAGCGTGGTATCCAGCTTTCGAAGAGTTGTAAAATCGGATACTTTGAGCAAACACTATCTATTTTAAACACAGATAAAACAATTATAGAAAATGTTCTAGAAGAATCGAGCTATACTGTATCGTTCGTTCGAACAATACTTGCCCGGCTCCTTTTCCGCCGCGAAGATGTTCATAAACCTGTGCACGTTCTAAGCGGGGGTGAACGAATGAAGGTTGCACTCGCAAAAGTATTTTTAGGAAACTATAATATGCTCCTGCTCGATGAACCGACGAACTATTTAGATTTAACAACACAGGAAGAATTAGAAAACATGTTACAAGAGTATCCTGGCACTATACTCTTCATTAGCCATGACCGTGCCTTTATTCGTTCTGTTGCAGACCATATTCTACAAGTAGATGAGAGCGAACCAAGAATATTCTATGGCAATTACGAGCAATACATCAAAAGAACCACTCAAGCTTCCGTAAACGTTACTGAACAAGAATTATTGCGATTACAAACGAAATTAACAGAAGTCATCAGCCGGATTTCTATACCCAATCATCACGATGACATCACATTTCTTGAACAAGAATATGAAAAATTATTAGTTCAAATTCAGCGGTGTAAAGAAGCGCTCTAATGTCTTCCCTATATATCGACGGGGCCTTCCACATTTCCCAAGAAATATCGTGACTTCGACATAAAGATAATATTAGACATCACAATAACAAAAAGCCGTGCACCAGCACGGCTTTTCACTTTATCTTGCTACTTGTGGGCATTAAATGCCCAGTTGGTGAAGGCTCATAACTAGCCGGGATGCCCCCCACTGATTAAAGTTTCACTTTATATACGGACAGCAGTCCCACTCACCGCGACCATTAGCATTCCTTCGCGAACTACTTCGTAATCCACGTCGATACCAACGATGGCATTCGCATTTTTTTGCCTTGCGAATGTTTTCATCTCTTCCATTGCGATGTCGCGCGCTTCTTTTAATTTACTTTCATAAGCTCCTGCACGGCCGCCGACAACGTCACGGACAGATGCGAAAAGGTCACGAACAATATTCGCACCCATAATCGCTTCTCCATTCACGATATCAATATACTCAATAATTTCTTTCCCTTGAATTGTAGATGTTGTTGTTACAATCATGCTTTATAGCCTCCCATATAAGATTTCCACTTACTTATGGTGCACGAATTCAGCAGAAATTATATTTACGAACTAAACTGCGCTTCGTATAATCGGCTATACCCTCCGCCTCGCTCAATTAATTCCTCATGCGAACCTTGTTCTGCAATACCATCTTTATTTACAACGACGATACGATCCGCATTTTTAATAGTTGCAAGCCTGTGAGCAATAACTAATGTTGTACGACCGACAGCTAGTTCTGCAAGTGATTTTTGAATAGCAAGTTCCGTCTCTGTATCTAATGCAGAAGTCGCTTCATCTAATATTAAAATTGGCGGGTTTTTCAAGAACATACGAGCAATTGCTAGACGCTGCTTCTGTCCCCCTGAAAGTTTCACACCACGCTCACCGATAACTGTATCTAAACCGTCTGGTTGCGAGTAAATTAAATCCTCCAACTGGGCACGTTTTACCGCCTGCCAAATTGCAGCCTCTGAAGCCTGTAAATTTCCATAAGCGATATTTTCGCGAATCGTTCCTGAGAATAAGAATACATCTTGCTGTACAATTCCAATTTGTTTACGAAGTGACGATAAAGTCATCTCTTTCGTATCAATGCCATCAATTTGGATTGACCCAGATTCCTGCTCATAAAAGCGTGGTAATAAACTACATAACGTTGTTTTCCCTGCCCCTGATGGCCCAACGAACGCAACTGTTTCACCTGCGTGTATTTTCAAGCTAATATCATTTAAAATCGGTTCTTTATTTTCATATCCGAACGTAATGTTGTTATAGTGAATATCACCGTGTACATGCTTTACTTCTATCGCATCTTTAGAGTCCACAATATCAGGCTCTGTTTCAAGAAGTTCTACATACCTTTTAAAACCTGCGATTCCTTTCGGATAACTTTCAATAACTGCATTAATTTTCTCAATTGGTCGGAAGAAAATATTCGTTAATAAGACGAATCCGATAAATCCACCATACGTTAACTCACCTTGCAGAACAAACCATGTGCCACATATTAATACGAAGAGCGTTACGAGACGCATGAGCATATAACTAATGGATGAGTTTAGCGCCATAATTTTATACGCCATTAATTTCGTTGTACGGAAACGAGCGTTGTTCACAGCGAATTGGTCTTTCTCAAACTTTTCATTTCCGAATGCTTGTACAACGCGAATACCACCGACGTTATTTTCGATACATGCATTAAAATCAGCGACATCTGAGAATAAACGTCTAAACGTACCCGTCATTTTTTTATTGAAGTAAAGCGCCAACCATAATAGGAATGGAATTACAAAGAATGTTAGAAGTGCTAACTTCCAGTTAATCATCATCATAAATGAAAATGCCCCAACTAAAGTCATTACGGCGATGAATAAATCTTCTGGCCCGTGGTGAGCAATTTCCCCAATTTCCATTAAATCGTTCGTAAGACGTGAAATTAGATGACCTGTTTTATTATTATCAAAAAATCTGAATGATAGCTTTTGAATGTGATCAAATAATTTCTGCCTCATATCTGTTTCAATATTAACTCCTAGCATATGCCCCCAGTAGGTAACAACATATTGTAAACCTGCATTTAACATATAAACTGCAAGTAAACCAAAACAAGCCCATAAAATAAGCGTCCAGTTTTGTCCTGGTAATAACTTATCAATAAATTGATTTACGATAAGCGGGAAACCAAGTTCCAGTAATCCTGCGATAACCGCGCAAGAAAAATCGAGTATAAATAAACCTTTATACGGTTTATAGTAAGAAAAAAATTTACGTAGCATATATTCCCTCCCTTTTCCAAATTAAAAGACTCCCTAAATGATAACCATTATCAAATAATTATTCAAGTTATTCGACTATGAAACTACAAATAAGGTTTGCGATAGTTGTCGTTTTTTGCCAGAAAGTCGATATATTTTAATAATCGCCGATATATTTTCAATTGCGCTGATATATTCTGATAATCGCCGATATAAATTTCATGTACTGCTGCTCCCAATCAAACAAAAAAGGTGTCACCTAGTGGTAACACCCTCATTTTTATTACATCGCTTCCGAATCCCACTCGTGCTCTTGCTGAACAAATACAACGCCTAACTCATGATGTCCTCCAGCATATAATGCTGTTTGAGCAAGACGAAGCTCACCATTTGTATCTACCACTTCTAATTTACAAAAAGCTCCTGTTGTTTTCGTTTGAAGCGCATCATAAAATTCTTCGGCACTCCTTGGAACGACTCCATTTACTTTCGTAATTATTTCTCCAGGCAGTAAATTCAGCTCGGCCCCAATTGTATTTGGAATTGTATCTAACACGACAAGTCCATCATTGCGTGCAGCGAAATATGCCGGTCTTGTCTCATCTACAATTTTTTCTTGCATCGAAATCGTAAAACGTCCAAGCATTGCGACACCCATTGCAATAATAGCAAGTACGTGCCACCAATAACTCGCGACCCCTAAAACAAGTACAAGACCAGCTAATCCATAAACACGTCTTCCTGTAAAGAGTAAAGCTTCCGTCGGCTCATAACTTCTAATCTTTCGCATAAATCCAATTAAAAATGGAACGAGGAATAGAGAATATGTATTTGTTCCTATTGAAACGACAGGCCACCATGAAATAAACTGGGTTACCGCATCACCTGGTACAAGAATAAAAATCGGCACGATCCATAAACGCTTCGATTCGTGTAAACCAATCTTGAGCCCACGTTTCCCCTTCCTAATCCTCGGTGTAGAATATCTCACCGCGTTTTTAGAAATCAATAAGCCCTCCACAACAAGCATGATGCCTAGTAAAATAGCAAGAGATACAATCGTACCCTCTTCACCTTCTCCAAGCTGTAAGAAGGAAACTGGCAGCTTAGAAGATAATAAAACACATACAATTGCGATACTGAACGTATAAGCTGCCGATAAATATCGATACATAGCAGTTAATCCAAATAATAATGTCCAAAGTAAAATGGCCCATAAGCTCGCCTTGGAAACAACAAGTCCAAGTCCAATCGTAATAATAGATACGATTAATCCATATCCAAGCCCTGCAAATAGAGATGTTCGCAATTCAAACCAAATATCATAAACTTTAAAAGAAAAATCTTTTCGTTCTCGTAATATACGTAAATATCCAACGAAGATACTACTTATTAAAAATACATAGACAGCAGGGTGCAAGAAAAAACGTCCAACTGCCCGCATTATTTCAAAAAGCCATGCCTCCACGAACTCATTCACCACCATTTATATCATTCTTTCTTTTTATATTATCATAACTGGACAAACGTTTGTTTAACACAAAAAAATACAGGCAATAAAATGCCTGTATTTCTTCTTATTTCGCTATTAATTTTAATGCTGCCTGTAATTGTAGATCATTTTCTCCAGAACGGATTTTTTCAATGATTTTAGTTTGAATTGCCTCAGCTGTCTTTTTATCCAGCTGTCCTGTCGCTTCCATCTCATTCGCATTTTGGAATGCTTTCAGTGCTGATTCTGTCTCTTTACTAAAGTAGCCATCTTCACGCCCCGGTACATAACCTAAGCTTTTCAGCATCTCTTGCGCATGCTTCACTTGCACATCATTTGAATTGTATGAAAGTGTTTTTTCAATTTGAATTGGCGTCGCATGGTAGTAATCTGGTTGTTTCACTTCTACAGTTGGCTTGATTCCCTTTTTATGAATCCAGTTTCCATCTGGAGTTAACCATTTGAACATCGTTAATTTAATGTTACTGCCATCTTTAAACGGAACGGCTTGCTGAACAGTTCCTTTACCAAATGTTGTTTCACCAATTAAATCGTAACCTTCTCCTTCTTTCAATGCGCCAGCTAAAATTTCCGAAGCAGAAGCACTTCCTTTATCAATCAATACTGAAATTGGATATGGCTTCCTCTCTTTCAGCTCTGTAGAGATTTGCTTTTTCTCACCATTTCGCTGCTCTACTTGTAGCATCGGCTTTTTGTTCGTCATAATTTCTCCTAGTATATCTTCTACACTATTTAAATAGCCACCAGGATTACCACGAACGTCAATAACTAAACCTTTTATGTTTTTCTTCTCTAACTCTTTTAACTGATCCTTAAATTCTTTCGCTGTATTTTCAGCAAAAGAAGTAATTTGCATATAACCGATATCTTTTCCATTCTCTTGTTTCACAGAACTAACTACCGTGAAGATTGGGATTTTTTCACGCTTAATTTTGAATACAATCGGATCAGTTACTCCTGCACGTTTAATTTCAATCGCGACAGTCGTTCCCTTTTTACCACGAATTTTTAATACAGCTTCTTCACGCGATAAGTCTTTTACACTGTTTCCATCTACAGATAAAATTTGGTCATTCGGCTTAATTCCAATCTTTTCTGCTGGTGAACCTTTAATTGGCGATACGATAATAAGCTTACCGTCTGTTTTGTTCACCTCAGCCCCAATCCCCTCTAACTCGGGATCAAGTGATTCGCTAAACTGTTTGGCTGTTTCTTTATCCATATACGTGGAATAAGGGTCCTTCAGCGTAGACAACATGCCTTGTATTGCACCTTCAACTAACTTGTCATCTTTCACGTCTTCCACATAACGTGAATCAATTAGTCCATATGCCTCATTAATTTTTGCCAAATTCCCTTGCGTCGTGCTAGCGTTCCCACTCGAAATTGTTTGCGTTACTTCTGCTGGGTTAACCCCAAATACAGACATTCCTGCAAACATTCCGCCAGCACCAATTAAAAATGCAACAACCATTCCAATAATTGCAACTCTACGTTTCAATGCGGAATTCCCCTTTCCAAAACACACAGGTGGTGTAGCAAAAGGCATCACACAGCGTGTGATGCCTTTACCTATTTCTACTATATGATAAGCTTGTACGAATTATGTTTGCAACTTTTTATACTTTTAAGAAGCGACGAATTGACATTACACTTCCCCACATACCGATTAACGCACCGATTAACACTAATAAACCAGCTAATTGGAATACGAATGGGCTGTATGGTAAAAGCTCGAAAATTGTTCCGCCAAGTTTTTCATTAAACACACTTTGCAGTGAATTATACGTAACTAGAATTAGACCAATTGGAATAATTGATCCTAATACTCCTAGGAATAATCCTTCTAGCAAGAACGGCCAACGAATAAACCAGTTTGTTGCACCTACAAGTTTCATAATTTCAATCTCAGTACTACGAGCATAGATTGTAATTTTAATTGTATTAGAGATTAAGAACATCGCTGTGAATAAAAGACCTGCAATTAATGCAATCCCGATATTACGTCCTGTTTTTACAGTATCAAATAATTTTTCAACTTGACCTTTACCGTATTGAACGTTACTTACAAACTGCATTTTTTCAATCTTTTTCGCAATTTGTGCTGTATCAGTTGGCTCTTTCGCTTTTACAATAAATACGTTTTTCAGTGGGTTATCTTGCTCAAATAACTCGAACGTTTTTCCACTATCGCCTAAACTTTTAATTAAACGTTTCAATTCTTCTTCTTTAGAAGAGTATTTAATAGAATCTACTTTCGCGACCTTACTCATATCTTCTTCTAATTTCTTTTGATCAGCTTCTTTTGCTGCTGGATCAATGTGTACACGAATTTCTACATCTTGCTCTACTTTTGTAGCAAAATGGTTCATATTCATAATCGCTGTTAAAAAGACACCTACAAGTAATAATGTAACTGTTACTGCACTTACAGAAGCAAATGTCATCCATCCGTTACGGGATAGATTTTTTACACCTTCTCGCAAATGTCGACTAAGGGTTTTAGCCTTCATATCCGTATCCTCCCTCAATCTCGTCTCGAACAATTTTTCCGCCTTCAATCGCGATTACACGATGACGGATTGTATTTACGATATCTGCATTATGCGTCGCCATAACAATCGTTGTACCACGCTCATTAATGCGCGTAAAGATCTTCATAATATCAAGAGCTGTTTCAATATCTAAATTACCAGTTGGCTCATCGGCAATTACAACCTTTGGTCTATTAACAATCGCTCTTGCAATAGCCACACGTTGCTGCTCTCCACCTGAAAGTTCACTTGGAAGTGCGTCTGCACGATCATCTAGACCTACTAGTCCTAACACTTCAGTAACACGCTCACGAATCGCATCTGGTTCTTCTTCAATTACTTCTAAAGCAAACGCAACATTCTCATATACCGTTAATTTAGGTAATAATTTAAAATCTTGGAAAATCACGCCTAATTGACGACGGAAATATGGAACATCTCTTTCTGCCAATGATTCGATAGTAAGTCCATTTACATTAATAGATCCTGTAGTTGGCTTTTCTTCACGATACATCATTTTAATAAATGTAGATTTTCCGGCTCCACTCGGTCCAACTACGTATACGAATTCACCTTGTTTAATGTTAACTGTGAGACCAGCAACGGCTTTCATACCATTCGGGTACTCCTTATAAACATTCGTCATTTTTATCATTATTTATCACCCAATGCTTAATGATTTTTTTTTCGAAATACTTTTCTGTACATGTGAAAATAAAAAGGAATCCTTTATTTTCATTTAACCATTCTTGTTGAAGGCAGCTTACTTACATGCTTTTTATTCGCACCGCTACTCTATGTAATATATTTCAGCAAAATTCTACAAACCTCATTGTAACATCAAACGGTTTCCAGTTCGGATACATTTTTGTTACAGTTATGTTACATCCCAGAAAAAGGAGACGAGTTGTTATAACTCTTATCCAAATTCATTTTTAGATAAGATTATATAAACAACTCGCCCATTTTTCTCTTTTTATTTATGTTCAGCTAACCACTCAGCTACTTTTTTCGCATCTTCACCTTGAATAATTCCCGGTGACATTGAACCGCGACCTTTTTCAATAATCTTTTCAATCTCTGCTGCATCATATTTCTGCCCTACTTTTCGTAAATCCGGTCCAGTTGCTCCTGATAAATCTTTCGCATGGCAGCCTATACAACTTTTTTGATAAATTTGCTCTGGGCTATCTGTGCTTGCAGATTGTTTCGAAGGCTTACTCTCTTCTTTATTTCCACATGCTCCTAAAGCAAAAACGACTGATGTACCTAGTGCAATAGCCAACAATTTCTTTTTCAATTCTATCGCTCCCCATTGTTGATATTCTTTTCATTCCTAACACACTCATTTTTATTATAAGCATTATCTTTATATAGAAAAACTAAGGTATATTTCATATTCTTGAAAAATACAGTGAGAACCCTGATAAAATAAAGCTTCCATAATTTGTTTCAATTCTGTGAACAACGTAAAAACTTCTATAAAGAATCTTTTTAAAAGGCAAATCAAAAAAGTTCTTTATAAAATCTTACTCTATTGCCGCTCTGTTTTACTATTCTCTACTTTTTACAAAACAATATACAACATTGTATTCTGCATATAACCCCATCAAAAAGAGAAGTTGTCGTTTCCAACTTCTCTTCCCCTGTACTTCATCCATATAAATAAAACGTTGTATATCCTCTATTTTCTCAGCATGGGCCAACAATTTTGTTGGCTTTTTCTCTTATCCCACTATTTACTGGGTAGTAAGACCCCTACCTCAAAATTCAACAAAAGCAAAGAAGTTAGGTGAGGGTCGGGCTGCCCGTAAAAGTCAGATTTGTTAAAGCTAATAATCAGTGGGGATTCCCCCACTGGTTATTAGATGCGAGAACGTAAGTAAGCATCAATAAATGGATCAATTTCTCCATCCATAACTGCTTGTACGTTACCAACTTCTGTATTTGTACGATGGTCTTTTACAAGAGAATACGGGTGGAATACGTAAGAACGAATTTGGCTGCCCCATCCAATTTCTTTTTGTTCCCCGCGGATTTCATCTAATTGTGCTTGTTGCTCTTCTAATTTCTTTTGATATAATTTTGCTTTTAACATTTTCATCGCATGCTCACGGTTTTTAATTTGAGAACGCTCTGACTGACACGTTACAACCGTATTTGTCGGTGTATGCGTAATACGAACTGCTGAATCTGTCGTATTAATGTGCTGTCCACCAGCTCCACTTGCACGGTACGTATCAATTTTTAAGTCTTCTGTACGCACTTCAATTTCAACTTCATCATTGAACTCAGGTACAACTTCACAAGATACAAATGATGTATGACGACGGCCTGAAGAATCGAACGGTGAAATACGTACAAGACGATGTACACCTTTCTCTGCTTTTAAATAACCGTAAGCGTTATGACCTTTAATTAATAAAGTAACACTCTTAATACCAGCTTCATCACCTGGTAAGTAGTCAACTGTTTCTACTTTAAATCCACGTTTTTCAGCCCAGCGTGTATACATACGTAATAACATAGAACCCCAGTCTTGTGACTCTGTTCCACCTGCACCTGGGTGTAATTCTAAAATCGCATTATTTTTATCATAAGGATCACTTAATAGTAATTGAAGCTCATACTCATTCATTTCTTGAATTAAGCCTTTTACTTCCGATTCTAATTCCTCATGTAAATCTTCATCATATTCTTCTTTTAAGAGTTCATGCGTTACTTCTAAGTTTTCGAACGTCTCGTCTAACTGACGGAACTTTCCAACCATATCTTTTAACGCATTTGCTTCGTTAATTACAGTTTGAGCGCCTTGTTGGTCATCCCAAAATCCTGCGCCCATCATTTTTTCTTCTAATTCTGCAATTTGTTTCTCCTTAGTAGGGAGGTCAAAGAGACCCCCTAAAAGCCGCTAATCTCTTAGCCATTTTCTCTAATTCCTGTCTAATTTCTACTAATTCCATTTCCTTCACCTCTATGTAATTGCTATTACTTTCGTATGAAAACAAGGGAAACTCTCTCCACTTATTAGGGAGAGAGTTTAATCCTTTTTATTATAATTTGCAAAACAAGCTGAATTCAACAGCCGCAGTTTTTATTAGCTTACAATGCCACAGCAGTTTTTATATTTCTTGCCACTACCACATTTGCATAAATCGTTACGGCCCACTTGATCACCTTTTACAACAGGCTTTTTCTTCGCTTCTTCGCCATCGCTAGATGGATGAACAGCTTCACCTTGAACAACTTCTTGACGCTCTAAGTTTTGTTCAATTTCAGCTTTCATAATGTAACGAGAGATTTCCTCTTCAATAGAAGCAATCATTGACTCGAACATTGCGAATCCTTCCATTTGATACTCACGAAGTGGATCGATTTGACCGTAAGCACGTAAATGAATACCTTCACGAAGGTGGTCCATCGCATCAATATGCTCTGTCCATTTCGTATCTACTACACGGAATACAACAACTTTTTCGAACTCACGCATTTGCTCTTCTGGCATAAGCTTTTCTTTGTCGTTGTAACGCTCTATTAATTTCGCGATAATCGGCTCGCTCATTTCTTCTGGAGCAAGACGACGTAATTCTTCTTCTTTTATATCGCCTTCTTGCAGAAGGTTTGTATTTAAGTAGTCAACAAGACCTTTAATGTTCCAATCTTCTTCAATTTCCTCTTGTGTATGAAGCGCAACAGCACGTTCTACTGTAGATTTCATCATACCTTCAATAATACTACGTAAGTTCTCAGAATCCATTACTTCTTGACGCTGTTTGTAAATAACTTCACGTTGCTGACGAAGCACATCATCGTATTGTAATAACTGCTTACGTGCATCATAGTTATTTCCTTCTACACGTTTTTGCGCAGATTCTACTGCACGAGAAACCATTTTACTTTCAATCGGCTGTGAATCATCCATACCAAGACGATCCATCATCGCTTTCATATTATCAGAGCCGAAGCGGCGCATTAGTTCATCTTCCATTGATAAATAGAACTGCGTTACACCAGGGTCCCCTTGACGACCAGCACGACCACGTAACTGATTATCAATACGACGACTTTCGTGACGCTCTGTACCGATAACCGCTAGACCGATATTTTTAATATCATCGCCTAATTTAATATCCGTACCACGACCAGCCATATTCGTCGCAATTGTTACAGCACCTTTAATACCAGCTTCTGCAATGATATCTGCTTCACGCGCATGGTTTTTCGCGTTTAAAATATTATGGCGTACACCTTTACGTGTTAACATTTTTGAAATAAGCTCTGACGTTTCAATTGCAACTGTACCAACAAGTACAGGTTGTCCTTGTTTATGACGATTTACAATATCCTCAACAACTGCATTGAATTTACCTTCCATTGATTTAAAGATTAAATCAGCACGGTCATCACGAATAATATCTTTGTTCGTTGGAATTACGATAACATTCATATTATAAATATTACGGAATTCTTCTTCTTCCGTTTTCGCTGTACCAGTCATACCAGATAACTTTTCGTACATACGGAAGTAGTTCTGGAACGTAATTGTCGCAAGCGTCATGCTTTCATTTTGAATTTCTACGCCTTCTTTTGCTTCAATCGCTTGGTGTAAACCTTCGCTATAACGACGCCCTTTCATAAGACGACCAGTGAATTGGTCTACAATTACGATTTCACCTTCTTGTACAACATAGTCTGTATCACGGTGCATAACAACATGCGCACGAAGTGCCTGATTAATATGATGAAGAAGTGCAACATGTTTTAAATCAAATAAGTTTTCAATATGGAAAGCTTTCTCTGCTTTCGTAATACCATCTTCAGTTAACATTACATTTTTCGTTTTCACATCGAATGAATACTCTTTTTCATTTTCTAATGTACGAACGAATGCATTTGCAAACATGTATAGCTCTGTTGATTTTTGAGCTTGTCCCGAAATAATAAGCGGCGTACGTGCTTCATCGACTAAAATAGAATCGACTTCATCGATAATAGCAAAATGAAGTGGACGCTGAACGCACTGCTCTCTATATAAAACCATATTGTCACGTAAGTAATCGAATCCAAGCTCATTATTTGTGCTATACGTAATATCAGCAGCATAAGCCTCTTGCTTCTCTTCGCGTGACATACTATTTAAGTTAATTCCTACTGTTAAGCCAAGGAACTCATGAAGTTGTCCCATTTCGCTCGCATCACGTTGTGCTAAGTATTCATTGACTGTAACAACGTGAACACCTTTTCCTGTTAAAGCATTTAAATATACAGGTAATGTAGATGTTAACGTTTTACCTTCACCCGTTTTCATCTCAGAGATATTCCCTTCATGTAAAGCAATACCACCCATTAACTGCACGCCATACGGACGCATTCCAAGAACACGAGTCGCAGCTTCGCGAACAACCGCAAAAGCTTCAGGAAGTAGATCATCTACTGTCTCACCTTTTGTTAGACGTTCTTTAAACTCAAGCGTCTTTCCTTTTAATTGTTCATCTGTTAGTGGCTTAATAGATGATTCTAATGCATCAATTTGCTCAACTGTCTTCTGCATACGTTTAATTTGGCGTTGATTTACATCAAATACCTTTTTTAAAATACCGATCATAGGAAATACGCTCCTCTTTTTTATTAAAATAAAACTTCCGATTGTTTTTTCTTTTTCTATTACAATCAGTCGTTATAAAAATCAAATGTATGTTATGCCAATTTTTCTCCTAATTAAAAAAACTAAAATGTATATACCTAATGATAATTGTAACACTTGTCTTATAACTATGACAACAATCGGCCGAATGTCTCGTTCTAAATTAGGAAAAGTTTTTTAAAAATCTATTTTCAGCAAAAAAAAGCGCAGCCTCTTTCGGCTGCGCTTTCGAATTATTATTTAGTTTCGATTAAACCATATTTTCCGTCTTTACGGCCATATACAACATTAGTTTCATTTGTATCAGCATTTGTGAAGACGAAGAAATTATGCCCTAGCATATCCATTTGCAAGATCGCTTCTTCAACGTCCATCGGTTTTAAATCGAATCGTTTTGTACGTACAAGTTCTAATTCATCCTCTTCTACCTCATCCAGAACAGCTACTGCTTCTGGAAGGATAAAGTTAGTTTTCACAGAACCTTTCTCACGTAACTTACGATTTACTTTTGTTTTATGTTTACGAATTTGTCGCTCAATCTTATCAACTACTAAATCGATAGCAGCGTACATATCGCTATTAGTTTCTTCTGCACGAAGTAATAAATCAGTAAACGGAATTGTTACCTCGACACGTTGCTTGTCAGAGTATACTTTTAAATTAACTTTAATCTCTGGGAATGTATCAAAATAACGCTCTAACTTACTTAGTTTTTTCTCTACATATTCCTTTAATGCTGGAGTTACTTCAATATTTTCACCACGAATGTTGAATTTCATAGATGAATTCCTCCTTTCAAGCCTATGTACTATAATTTCGACATCGGCTTAAAAACTCCTTCTAACTTTTTTAAAAAAATTAGTGGAATTGCGATTTTTTTATCGTTTTTTGTTGAAATGAAAAGATGCATCGTTTCTACCTTTATTTTATCCTATTAACATCGTGAGTAACGAATATAACTGTGGACAATTCGTTACAGAAAAGAAACAACTTTTTGACAATTCACCCCATAACAAAAACCTCTTGCGAAAAACAAGAGGTTCTACTATATATAACGTTGCCACAAACGCAGCTTTCTCTTCCCAAAAACAATATCCCTACAGTTTCACAACATTAGCTGCTTGTGGTCCACGTGCTCCATCTACAATATCAAACTCCACTTGTTGCCCTTCTTCTAATGACTTATACCCATCTTGTTGAATAGCAGAAAAATGAACAAACACATCCTCACCATCTTCACGCTCAATAAACCCAAATCCCTTTTCTGCATTGAACCATTTCACTTTTCCTTGCATGTTCATTCCATTCCCTTCACTCTAAAAATCAGGGCATTCGCCCCATATTCTGACTATAACGAATGACAACTTACGAAGTCAAAGAAGACTTATCGTCTTTTTATTATCTCTTTCGACAGTTACAGATTAACTTCTACAGAGCGTCAAACTAGAAACTTCATTTGCCCCTCTATCGTATAAAAGACTGCCAATTTGTCTAACTGTAATACCTGTCGTATACACATCATCAACGAGTAAAATATGTTGCCCATGAAACATCTCTTCCCCCTGAAAATAAAAAGGATTGCTTCCTAACATCCTTTCTTTGCGCGTCTTCTTACTTTGTTTTTCTGTTTCCCTTCTTCTTAATGACGGATAAGAAAGACCAACAGGCAAACAAGCTGCTAATAGCTCAGCTTGATTAAAACCACGTTCATATTCCCTTTCCTTACTAAGCGGAACAGCGATAACGGTTGAAACGTTAGCAAAATACTGTTGAAATAAACTTCGAAAAGGGCGATGAAAAATACGAACTAACTCAGCATCACCACGAAACTTAAACTGCGCTAGTATTCTTTTCATCTCATTATCGTACATATATAATGAACGATTTTTTAAAGGTCGATAACTCTCCACATTCATCCATCGTACACAATCCTTGCAAATGTCACCTTCTTTATATTCAGCTGGCAATGAATCTAAAGACCGTCCGCACTCTCTACAAATCTCTCCTATAATATAAGAAATTTTTTGCTCACATCTATCACATATATACTTTTTGTGAGCCTTAACAAAAAAATTGTACCAACTAATCGCGTATGAAATATCCTCATCACAAAGTAAGCAATGCATTAATCGATTAACCCTTGTTCTTTCGCATTTTTGTTCATACTTCGAATGTGTTTTTTCGCGCGCACCATCGCCTCTGTTTTACCATAATGAAAATAAATGACCTCTCCATACGGCTCTTCAAAACTACGACCTACCCGGCCTGCAATTTGTACGAGTGCACTTTCTGAAAATATTTCTTCTTCCGTCCCTAAAACCGCAACTTGCAAATTTTTCACCGTTACTCCTCTCTCCAAAATCGTCGTTGTAACTAATAAAGGAATTTCTCCCTTTCTGAAAGCTGCAACTTTCTCTTTTCTCATTGGATCTTCTGCATGCACACCGGCAACTCTATCGTCTAACAACTTCAATAACAGACTCATTTCTTCTATATATCGCACATGGGGAACAAATAAAAAAATGGGGTGCTTTTTATTTAAGTATACTTTTAACCATTGTAGTAAAACTTGAGGAATTCTTTTATTGATGAGGCTTTTCTTCCAGTTTCCGCACCAGCAAAATTTGGGGACTGGCAACGGATGACGGTGATACCGTCCAGAAACAACGATACCTTTTTGTTTCCCCTTTCTAAGGTTATGCTTCCACTCTTCATCTGGAGTTGCAGTTAAATAAATACATGCCGCCTTCTCTTTCATCGCTTGTTTTACCGCATACTGCAACATTTGATCTGCATGGTATGGAAAGGCATCTATTTCATCTACAATCATGACATGAAACGCTCTATAATAACGCAATAGCTGATGGGTGGTCGCAACGACTAACGCTGCATCTTTTTCCCGATCTAAACTCCCACCGTATAAAGCAGCTACATTTATATTCGGAAATACTTCTTTCAATCTCGGTGCTAATTCAAGTACAACATCCGTTCTCGGCGTTGCGATACAAACTCTTTCTCCTTTTTGAAGTGCCTCTGCAATACCATAAAACAACATTTCTGTTTTTCCAGCGCCGCACACAGCCCAAATAAAAAACGATTCTTTCTGTTTAACAGCCCCCATAACACCTTGCGCAGCCAACTCCTGGCCAGTAGATAAATTTCCTTTCCACTGTAACGGATTTACATCCATTTCTCCTTCTTTTTCGGCAATTCCGCGAACAAGTACAGCACATTCACTAACTCTCCCCATCGTTATGCACTTCCGGCAATATGTGCAGACTTTACTACACCTTTTACACAAAAATGACGAAAAGAGTCTTTGTGCTATATTTCCGCAACGCTGACACATATATGTAGAAGCCTTATTTTTTACACCTTTTACACATACGACCTCTCCCTTCTTCTTCAAATCATCTAAATTATCCCGTACGTCTGTAGAGAGTTCTTCTAATAATAACTGTTTCCCAGATAACATGGACCATCACCTCTAGCACACTATAAACC
>NZ_JAEHBO010000076.1:0-25439 GCF_016483575.1 Bacillus cereus group sp. N12 | reverse complement strand
AAATTACTGATTTCATTGTATGTGCCACTAATCACTACTATAATCTCCCTCGCAATATAGAAATATCCCTATTTCTACAATTGGATATTTCCCTATTATTCTACTTTAATTATTTGAAAGGTGATATAGGGGGCGTCTCTGTAAAATTACTGATTTCATTGTATGTGCCACTAATCACTACTATAATCTCCCTCGCAATATAGAAATATCCCTATTTCTATATTTGGATATTCCCCCTATTATTCTACTTTAATTATTTGAAAGGGTGGTATAGGGAGCATCTCTGTAAAATTACTGATTCTATTATATGTACTGCACATCCCTATTATAATCCCTTTTAAAATATAGAAATATCCCTATTTCTATATTTGGATATCCCCTATATCTTTACTTTTATTATTAGAAAGGGTGGTATAGGAGGCGCTTTTCAACAAATTACTGCTTCTATTATATGTACTACATATCACTATTATATTCTCCCGCGTAATATAGATATATCCTCTATTTCTATATTTGGATATTTCCTTATATCTCTACTTTTATTATCAGAAATAGAGGCATAGGGGGAGCTTTTGAAAAAATAATGATTCTATTGTATGTACCACATATCACCATTATAATCCCTCTCCAAATATAGATATATCCCTATTTCTATATTTGGATTTTTTCCTAAGTCTCTACTTTTATTGTTTTCTGAAAGAAGACTCCTTCTTCAAAAATGTGAAGGTGTGAAACACCAATTTTAGGTGGGAGATGAATTTGCTTCGGACAAAAGATGGCAGGAAGCCATCTTAATACAGCTCACCTGATAATATCAATTCTTTCGTTTTGGGGTATTTGCTTTTCTTAGCTTGATGAGCATGGGATAGGGGGATATAAGGACTTTTTCAAAAAATGAATGGAGTGGTATAAATGACAGATTCTATTGCATGTACCACATATCACTGCTATAATCTTCTTTGTAACATAGAAATATCCCTATTTCTATAATTGGATATTTCCCTATTTTTCTAATCTTTTCACTAAGATATAGAAATAGGGAAATAGGGATATATTCCGGAAAATAAATGGAGTGGTGTAAATGGCTATTACAATTACTGTTGGGAATTATAAAGGGGGCGTTGGTAAAACCACTAATGCTGTATTAAACTCTTATGAATTCGCAAAAAAAGGGAAACGAACTTTACTTGTTGATCTTGATCCACAGAGTAATGCAACAAAATCTCTAATGCTAACAAAATCTATCCTTAATCCTGACGAAAAGGTAACTTTAAATAAAACATTGATGAAAGGGATTCAAGAGGGGAATTTAGATGGATTAGAAGTTGAAATAACAGAAAATTTACATTTAATTCCTTCTTATGTTGATTTTCAAGATTTCGCAAAATTTCTATATAAATCGTGTTCTTCGGAAGAAGAAGAAGATTTCTACTTTAAGGGATTACTTGAGAAAATAAAACATAAATATGATTACATATTTATCGATGTTCCACCTATGTCAATTGAAGTTACAAAAAATGCAGTTGTAGCTTCTGATTATGTTCTTATAACTCTACAAACACAAGAACGTTCTCTTACAGGTGCAGAGAACTACATTAACCAGCTAATAAAATTAAAAGAGCAATATGATCTTGATATTGAAGTTGTAGGTATTCTTCCAGTACTATTAAAAAATAATGGTAAAGTGGATGAATACATTATGGAAAATGCTCGTGAAATTTTTGGTGAAGAAAACCTATTTGAAAATATCGTTCCACAGATGGAACGTATTAAAAGGTTTGATGTTAACGGTATTACTGAAAATGATAGACATGATTTAAATGTAATAGAACTATACGAAAAAATTAGTGATGAATTATTATCTCGTATCAATGTTTTTGAAAGTATGAAGGTTGGTGTATAACATGGCAAGAACTCCTGGATTATTAGGCAGAAAAAAGAGCAATTTTGATCCAACAGATCCTTATATCCCAAACGAGGATTCAGTTGTAACAAAAAGTGACGAGAATACTCCTACTTTTCCACCTAAAAATGAACAAGAACAGGTAAATCCACAGGAACAAAAGACGGAGCAAACACCAGAGAAAAAGAAATTTAAAAACCAACAAGGTAGTATTAAAATTTCTAGTCAATCTAAGGAAGAGCTTGGAGCACTAATGAAACTTACTAATACGAAATATGCTCATGAAATAATAGATTTACTTATACATCATTATGTAGAAAATCAATTAACTCCCGAACAGAAAAGGAAATTTGAATTATTAACAGAGATTTAGAAATATAGAAATATCCCTACATAGAAATAGGGATATTTCTATATTTTTTGCAGTTAAAAGAATATCATCACCACAATTCCCTTATAATATTCCCTCATCAATCGCTTTGTCACTTAAGCTAACTATTTAATTTATAGAAATGAAGGTGTGCAGAGATAATAAAGTTGTTTAAAAAACGCCAGTCATGTTATTCAACAATTGGGCCATTTAAATGATTAAGACTACACAAAAAGTCGCTTTCCCTTACGTAAGGAAAGTGACTTTTTAGATTGATTTTCCCCTTGTTATCAAGCTTTTCACTTTAAGTTCCTTTGACTAAATTTGAAAATTTCGTTGACTATTCAGTTGAACTATATAGTCGAACTGAATAAAGGATGAGGATATGAAACATAAATTATTACCGTTGTCTGAAACCATGCATTATATTTTATTAGCCATGCGTGAGCCACTCCATGGCTATGCCGTAATGCAGAAGATAGAAAAGCTAAGTAACGGTACGGTTATTTTAGCAGCTGGTACATTATACGGTGCGATTGAAAACTTGAATAAGCATGCTTGGATTGAACCTGTTGGAGAGTCAGGTCGGAGAAAAGTTTATATGATTACTGCTGAAGGAAGCGCCATTTTGAAAATGGAACAAAACAGGTTATTGCATATTTTATCACTGTACGAAGGAAGTGAATCGAATGAAGAAATTTAAGTTGTTTTTTGATTTTGAAAAAGAGGAGCAATGGCTGAATGAACAATTACAAAAAGCTATCGTTGTACAAATATTAGTGGATTAGGAATATACACTTTCGAAAAAACTGACAAGAGATATGTGATGCGACTGGATTATCAAGATTATTTATCAAAGGAAAAGTTCAAAGATTACAAAGGGATATACGAAGACTTCGGTTGGATTTATATAAATGACTCCTGGTTTGGTGGGGTTCGATATTGGCAAAAAGAAGATGATGATCAAAATGAAATCTTATCGGATCGCCACTCAAAGAGTAATTATTATAAAAGATTGATGGGTTATTCATTTAGTTTAGGTATACTGTTTTTGCCTTTTTCTTATATGTTTTATAAGAATTCAGGGTTATATTTAACTGAAGGTCTTTGGAGTATGAAAGGTGCATTATTTTGGAAAGCATTTTTATTTGAAACTCCATTTGCCCTTTTGAGGTCGCTTACCTCCCTTATGATTGTTTTCTTTGGTATCAGTTTCTATAAAGCTTATCGAAAGTATTCAATTTTAAAAGAAAAATAAACGTTTTTGAAATCTTCCAGAATAGGGCGCTATTTTTTGAACAAAACTTAGATTTTTAAACGACTTTATTGTTATATTTTTAAGTACAGTGAAGTATCTTATATCGAAAATTAAACAACTATATTTTAACTCCGTCCTAAATTTAGAACGGGGTTATGCTTGTTTTAGGTGTTATTGAACTACTCACCACTTAACGTCCTTACGGACTTTTTGAAGTGGGAGATTCCTGCGAACACCGATGTATCCACCGGTTATCTTAGCAGGCTCTACCCGTAGCCCCTACGGTGAGAACATAAGTATCTTATACGTTGACGCACCACACTCCCTACTTTAGCTTGGTTTTCGCAACTTCGGCAAGCATGGGGCGATAGAACGTTGAAGATTTTACGGTTGCAACGTTTTTCTGCAACCAACCTCATATCTTCAGTTTTCGAAGAGCAATCTGTACAAGTAAATGATAGCAAACATGTTGGCTTATGCCAACCGACATTCATCTCCCACCTAAAATTGGTGTTTCACACCTTCACATTTTTAAGGAAGGAGTCTTCTGTCGGAAAACGATAAAATTAAATAACTTTATTGTCTTTTTACAGAAGGTATAGGAGAGGGCTTTGGATAAGTTACTGGAATAATATACATTACTGATTCTATTGCATATACCACATAACACTACTATAAATCTCTTTTTTAAATATAGAAATATCCCTATTTCTATAAGTGGATATTTCTATATCCCGTTGCTTTTGTTACAGAAATAAAGGTATAGGAGGGGACTTTTGAAAAGTTACTGGAATAATATACATTACTGATTCTATTGCATATACCACATAACACTACTATAATCTCTTTTTTTATATAGAAATATCCCTATTTCTATAAGTGGATATTTCTATATCTCATTGCTTTTGTTACAGAAATAAAGGTATAGGAGAGAGCTTTGGATAAGTTACTGGAATAATATACATTACTGATTCTATTGCATATACCACATAACACTACTATAAATCTCTTTTTTAAATATAGAAATATCCCTATTTCTATAAGTGGATATTTCTATATTAATTAGTTTACTTTAAAACAGGCAAATTCAATAACTACATTAAAAAGAGTCCTATTTCTAGGACTCTTTTTAATACTACTTTTTAGCTTTAACTTACATTTTATCGATTATCATTTGTCTTTTATACCATTGATTTAATTTGCTTCTCGCCGTACTAGAGAGACGTTTTGTTTTTTTATTATAGAATCTAGAAAGAGTAGGCTGCGATATACCTATCTCTATTGAAAGTTCTCGCATAGTTATATTCTTTTTCATATGCATAAACTCTATTTTCTCTCTGATTACTTGTTCATTTTCATTCGTATCCGATGGTTTTTCTACAATTTTTATTGGTTGACTTTCCTCATGTATTGTATCAATTGTTTTCTTTTTCGCTAAGTTTTCCATTGAACTAATTAGTTCTTTGGGTGGCAATATTACTATTCCTAACTGTGAATAATAGTTTTTAAACCAATTCTTCTTTGTCAGTTTTTCTTCTTCTAAACCATTATGATATTCCCAATGAGAAATTACTTCTTCTTTTTCTAAATCAATAAGAACATTTTCTAATTGTTCGCGGACACGATTAGGTTTTTGTTTCTGGTTTATACCCATAACTGCTAACAAACCTTTATCTCCACCTATAGAATAAGGTCTTTGTAAGCTAGAAAACATTTGACGTATTCTCCATTGCCATGTCAAATATCGAATTAATCTTTTATGATATTTGTGTCTATAACTATTATATTCAAGTGCCTTTTTTGATAATAATGCGGTAGTACTATTAGATCCATATAGATATCCGGATAAGAAACTTCCCGGTTTGATTCGACACGATTCTATCCCCATGTATTCGTTTGTGTTTTTATCTCTCCATAGAACTACGGAATCTAATACAAATAGTCTTTTGATTACCTCGCGTTTTACTTCATAATGCTTACCTGTTTCAGCGCGATCATTTAATACGACTACTTCATTGTCATCATTTAGATATATAAAAATACTCGCTAGGGCCGCAATCCGCTTCGCAACTTTAATTTTATCTTCTACCCTATAATATTCGACACCATTTGCTTTAGCCTTTGAAATACTGCACATGTCTAAAACTTGTTCATATGAAAAATCAATAAATTCATCAGGCGATTTTGCTTCATTCAACCATTGAATCGTGATGGTATCTAAACAATCTGCAGTTAAATCATCCATATTACTCATTACACCATCTACTAATGTATTCCATCTTGCTGTCTCTTCAATATTCGTTAACTTTAGATCTTCATCTTTATGAGAGGAAAGCTGTGCCACTCCATTACTATCCTTTGTTTCAATAGGATAAGATTTTAACCGTGTGTTTTCATCTTCTTCAAATTGATTTTTAGCTATTCCATCTCTTAACTTATAATAGACCGCGGAGTTATTTACTTCTAAATAGTTTTCATTCACTATGTTCGCATCTGATTCACTTGTTGCTGTATGCACTATAGTACTAGCTGTCTGATTTTTACGAAACTCTTGTTCAATAAAGACACCTATGGTCTCATGAATAATTAATTTGTAAGTATCTATCTTTTTAAATATATCTAGAGCAGAAACACCTTTTCTTTGCTGTTGCTCTAGCCACTGTACAAGCATTGAAAATGATGGAGAAAGGTATTCTGAAGTCACAATTTTACTTTGATCTGCTTCAACATCAACATAATAGGAAACCCATTTATGCCACAATTGCTCATCTTGTTTATACAGTTGTTCAGTTATTGATAGTGCGTCTCTAAACAATTGTAGAACGTCTTCCATATAAATTCGGCTCCTTATATACATTTAGTTATTATTGATCTTAATTTGAAAATAATTAGCTATATGATGTTCCTTTTTATTAAACTAGAAACGTAGTCGGAATATTCCACTCTTTCATTTCACTGTTAACATCTTAAGGGCTTTAATTTGTATACTTATAGCCCGCTCTGTAACTGATTATACAAGACTCAATTGATTTTTAAAATCCAAATAGCAATTTTTTCAACAACCAATCTTATTTTCATAAGCTCTTTTCCTATTAGATTTTCAGCAATATTATTCATATTTATAAAAGAGGTGAAAGCTAAAAAATGTAAAGATGAAAATATAAATTTCACTTCGAACACCCCAAGTTCATCAAAAATGAAAATTTATAGCCATATCATTGCCCTTTCCACCAAAACATGAAACAAAAAATTACATGATGTAACTCTTTTTACTAATTCGAAATTTTTTTCTAAAAGTGCTTAAAGCTTGATATATAAGCTTTTCTATTACAGCTATACTATTAGTTATGAAAATTTATAGCTATATGATGTCCCTTTTATTTCAGATAAAAACCTCATAAACCCTTTTATATTGGGAGTTTTCAAGTTTTCAACACCGTTTTCACATATTTATGAAACATGAAAATCTATAGCTGTATGATGTCCCTTTTTTTACCCAAACATGAAAACCCACCTAGCTACTTCATGTTCCTTTTACAATTATAAAATTATAGATAAAACCCATTAACATCACTATTCAAAAGGTTTTATCGGTTTAATTCACAATTATAAACATGAAAATCAACAGCCATATGATGTCCCTTTTATTTTCAAAAAAATTGATATAACCGTTGATTTAATCACGTTTACAAGGTGTTTTTTCTATTTTTCATCTTTTCTACCAATATGAAAATCTATAGCCATATCATGTCCATAAAAAAAAATGAACGCACCCTGAAACCCCTTGGTACACAAGGGGTTTCAGGGCGTTTCATCTTTTCATTTTTTCTCTTAAAGGGACACATTTCATCAAATTTCGATTTGGTATAATCAAAATTGATATATTTTATAGTTTTTGGTATTTATTTCAATATTTATAGGTAGGAGGTGAAAAAGATGGGAAAATCATTTATTATTCGTAATCAACGTAGTCTAAATGGACAATCCACAAATGCAGTTTTAGTAACACTAAAGTCTTGGCAAAAACTTGTTGAAACTTTCGAAGAGAAATACTACAGCTATAAAGATACATACCTTGAGGATATTGTTGATTATATGACATACGAAGAGCGTATTGCCGATGTGGATGGCCTCGTAGCACAGGCTAAACCATCTTTTTCACGTCGTACACTATCTGCTATTTCGGAAACAATGGGAAGAAAGCATAAATTATATGGCATTACAAACGCAGATTTGGAAGTATTCTTATATCTACATAAAAAATGTTACACGAATGGGGTCATTCCAAATGTAACAATACATATGATGTGGGAAGATTACAAACTATATAAAGAAGAATTTGCTTACATACAGCATTCTCAATTCTATATTGCATTAAAGAAATTAAGTATACATAACATTATTACCATTGAAAATGAATTAGATGGCCGATATACAATTAAATTAACTCATTTTATGAATGAAGAAACTGAAAAAGCCCATGCATATGTTTATATTAGCCCAGTAGTATTTACGAAAGCTTTCTTTGAGCTATCAGTTGCATCTAAGAAGCTATTCTTAGATATTGCTATGCAACAGCATAGTGAAACTACACTAAAACGTTCCTTAGACAAACAAGATGAAAAAGGGAATAAAACTCATTTTGGTGGGATGTATCGCTTTTTACATAAAAAATATCCACATCAAATTCGTGCAGTTATGACAGAATTAACAACTGCATTACCATATACAGGGACTCCATTATTCAAAATTTGCAAATTGCAAAAAGGAGTTAAGAATAAAAAAAGATATACGACTTTATATCTATCCTTACATACCGATTTCTTATGCGCAAAAGAAACAGGAGAAGTACAATATCGCGATCCATTCACACCAAAGCTTACTTATGCTCGTAAAGCTCGTTTTATCGAATCCGTACTACAAGAGATGAATATCGGTGAATTTACACAAGACATGAACAAATTCATTCATGTACTTAAATATACATGCCATCGACAAATTCGAAGTGTAATTCATAGCTTACGTGACATGATAGATCGTAATGAAGAATATCCAAGTAAATTAGTATATACTCTGAAGAAATTATTAAATCAAACATCACAATATCAAATTCTTGATACTGCGGCTAAAGAGGGTATTTATCCTCTTATTACACAACATGTTCCAAAAGAACAAAAAGAACAAGCTGTATTTGATTTCGGATTACATTTCTCTATGTACTCTCTTCGAAACATCAAAAAACTGTTCCGTAAAACATATGAGTTACTAAACTATAAATTTGCTGTACCTGTTACAGAGGAATCGTATCACCGCAACTATCTAAAGTATCAAGAAGAAACGTTGTTTAGAAAGTACGCCTATGAACAAGGTACAAACCTAAACGCTTATATGGCTTTAGAAATTGAAATACGTGAACTCTTAAAAGCAAGAGGACATAAAGAACGTATTATTCCTAGTGATGTTCGTGAATTGTTCATTGAAAAGATAGATAGATTACCGAAAGAAAAGCTTCGTGTTATTGAAGTACCAGATAGCTTCAATTTAATTACATTTATGCGTGTCTTTGAACAGTTAATACGCGCTGGTATCAAAGTAACAACAGCTGAGCAAGTACTGACAGCAATGGAAACGAACTAATCATAATCAGCTCTCTATTTTTGAAAAAATTCAAGATAGAGGGCTATTCGTGTTGATACGTATATATAAAAGAATTTACTCGCTCTTCACAATAAGTAACTTTACTCGATTCTATTCATAATAGAATCTTTTTTTATGCACTCATATACAAAAATAGTATGGTGCCTATCTAAATTTCCACACATACTTTCATATAGACACGTTATGAGCTGTCTATATACATTCAAATATCTACAAAAAATCATAAGAAAAAAATTAAATTTCGTGTATAAATAGATAAATAACATATAATGTGAACAATTTAGTGCAAGTATCATTGGTATAAATAACTTATACGCCTTCATCTATCAAAAATCATCAATATTAATGTGAGTTATGTGCTAAATCTGGATTATGTTGATTAATTAACACATAATGTGAATCTTTTGTGGGTAAATACAATAATATTGTGGACATCCAGTGAATTTATATGGAATTTTACAATTGAATAAATATGTTTATTAATGTATTAATTTGTTTCATTTTTTATGTAGGAATACTAAATTTCATTTATGTTTTTTTGTAGATTGAGGATTATAATAACACCTATTTTTTCGTTACTATATTCTACTATTTATGATTTTTTACGCTATGGAATGTTAAAAGGCATTGTCACAGTAATGATAAACGTACATTTATCAATCCTATATAAGTTTTATCTTATTATTTTAAATATATATAAGATATATATTTATATTAGATTTTATTAACTAATATTCAATTGCATTTATACTAAGCTAACTGAAAACCAGTATTTAAAAAAATGTACTATTCATATACTAAAAAAGGATAGGTAACAAATAGTTTAAGAACAATTTTAATCCTAATTACTCCATTCAATAAACTGTTTCAAAGATATTAAACCTACAAATTCAAAACCATTTCCTTGACCTTTTGGTTGTAAAATAACAGTATCTAAATAACAAAGACAATGATTCATATCATTTTGGCATTGTATGGATTCGTGAAAACAATGATCATGGCCAACAAATACAGCATTTTGATTTTCAGAAGGATTCTAACCGCAAGGACTGCGGAGCTAGCCTAATCAATTAGAGTTCAATAGAACTCTTTACTTAGGAATCCCTCACTTTCACTTCTAAATGAAGTGAAAGTGAGGGTAGTTCAATTTTTACAATATCGAATTATCGAGAAAAAAATTAGAGAGTTATGGAATAAAATATAATGTGTATGTTCGTACATTTTTATTAAAAGAAGTTTTGTAGTTCGATAGGCTTTCTTCTTTGCAACTAAATTACCAGGAATATGAGTTTTTAGCAGCAGAATTAATGAAAAGGACTACGCTGTTTAATAGTCCTCATCACGTCCAAAAATCAGTGTTATTAACATTTTTTCCTGTTAGTTTACGTAGAGCATTGACGATTTTATTAGCATTTTTCATACTCGGTGAAACACTGTCTATATTTGCTAAACGACTAACAGTTGACTCTCTTAGGCCACTAGCTTTAGCAATATCTACTTGTTTTAAATCGTGTTTATCTATAAATTTTCCAAGTTTTGAACGGGGCTTTTTAAACCAGGACATATATTACACCTCATTTGTTTTTAGTTATAACTTGTCCAAAACTTTTATTTTTCAAACTTCGAAATAAAGAATAAATATAAAACCAGAACATATAATAAAAATAGAAAACTAAAAAATTAAAAAACTGTAATAATTTTGTGTAATATAGCTATCATAGTAATAGCTACAAGTTGCTGATACACTATTCTAATGGCAACTTGTTGCAAAGGATATTACTACAAAACAAAAAGCTTAAATCCATTGGTACACAAGGGTTTAAGCTTTTTTGAATTTATGAAGAGATGAAAATAAGTTTAATAAATTAAGAGATATTAAACTGTTCAGTATTCGAATTTTGAAGAACATTGTAATTATTTCATTGGTTTTAAAGAAGTAAGCATTTCTCTTTTATAACGACCTGGATATAACGTGTTTAGCATTTTATAAGCATTCTTATTCCAAAAGTGCACTAAAGGTGTTCTTAAGCCCATTTGTTTAACCCACTCAAAACTGTAAACTTCTATTAACTCCTCATCGGATAATTTTAATTTCACTTCTATAGTCCATTTGAGTGCTTCTATAGCGTTTTCTCTAGTCCAATATCCATTAGGTACTTTATTCAGCTCCCAGGGCTTAAATCTCCCTGGATATAAATCATTTAACATTGAAAATGGTTGTGAATGCCAAATTTCATCTCTTAATGCCTCTGGTACAAACTGATTCATCCAATCTATCACTTCTCTTTGGTCACAGTGAGGAAAAAAGTCAGGTGCAGTTACCAGCGAGTAAGCCAGGTGATTGCCAAGAAATATAGAAGATAATTCCGGACATATCGCCTCTATCCATCCATCTGCGGTGTAGTCAATATTCCTTCTTTAATGTCTTCCATGAATGTTGTTGATGTCAATAATGGGTTCATTTAGAGCCATTTGATTGAACCTCCCTTATTAAATTACCGTCTATTGGAGACGGCTTTTACAGCAGTAATAATTCCTTTAATGTATTGACAAAAGAAATTGGTCAGACTAGGACCTATAGGGTCAATTCATTACAAATAGAAATTATTCCCAATAAAAATCTATTTAATTCAGGTTTATATAATTTAAGAATGCAAGTCATAAATTCTTCGTCTAGTTTGATGCTAAGAAACCGCGCAACAGAACCCTGGAGATTGTGCAGCTTGCATGGGAATTCAGGTAAAGTTTTGATTTTACTCCATTGGTTCTGTCTAAATTGAAACTTACCATTTTCTACAACTCAAAAATATTGATTTTCTTTCATGTTTTCCTCCTTAAGATTTTATAATATCCCGCCTAGTGTTTTGTATTTATCAGCAATGAATCAAATACGATATTTACAAAACCTTTAAAGTGACTCAAATAAATCTATATGATTTGAAAATATTTACTTCAAAATAGAGTTATGTTGAATATGTAAGAAAAAAACTTAGAGAACTTTATTAATTACGTATAAAAAATAACAAGCAGTGATTTGAAGGGTTGATACGGACAAGTCTGGAGTTATTTATTGTTCATAGCATAAAAATCATAAAAAAAGAAAACATAAGTTTTAGTGATTAATATCGAAGTTTTAAAGAACTAAAAAGGAGACTTTGGTTATGAAAGAGGAAAATATTAAAAAGTTAGGACTTGCCCTTTCCGGTGGGGGATTTAGAGCATCTTTCTATCATATCGGAGTACTCGCAAGGTTGGCTGATTTGGGATTGCTTCGTTCAGTTGAATTAATTTCTACGGTTTCAGGTGGCTCTATTATTGGCGCGCTTTATTATCTTCATTTAAAAAAACTACTGGAAGAAAAGAGAGATGTTGAAATTAAAGATGAAGACTATCAGAAGATTGTTGCAAAAATTGAAGTTGATTTTCTAAAAGTAGTCCAAAAGAATTTGCGTTTAAGAACCTTTCTTAATCCAGTAAAAAATATAAAAATGATTCTTCCTAATTACTCACGAAGTGATCATATTGGAGAGCTTTATGATAAATTTTTATACAGAAAAGTTCTTGATATAAATAACACCCATCCTATAAAAATGAAGGAGCTAATTATCAAACCCTGCTGTGAGAGTAATTCTTTTCACCCACTTAAGGATAATGAAAATAGAAGTGCAAAAGTACCAATACTACTTATTAATGCAACTATCTTAAATAATGGTCATAACTGGTGTTTTAGTGCTTCGGATATGGGGGAAACACAGATTGACCAATTTAGAAAAAAATTTGATAAAAACTTTCGATTAAAAAAAATAACATCATATGAAGACATATACAAACACGAAGATTTTGAATTGGGTTTAGCCGTTGCCGCTTCGGCCTGTGTGCCTGGAATTTTTGCCCCTCTTGCTATTAGTGATCTTTATGATGAGAAGGTACGATTACAATTAGTTGATGGCGGTGTCCACGATAATCAAGGAATTAGAGGATTACTGGATAAACGTTTAAATTGCACTCATTTTATATTAAGTGATGCATCAGCACAATTAAAAGATGAAAGGGAGCCTAATGTACAGATATCCAATGTAATCAAACGTTCAAATAGTATACTATCGGACAACCTACGAGAGCAACAGTTGTCCAATATAATTAAGGAACATTCAGATAATGTTGCCCTATTACATTTAAAGAAAGGATTGCCCGTAAAGGAAGTTTCCTACTTTGATGAAAGACACAATCTTAAAGAAGAATCGAAACTTTATAACACGGAACAACCTTGCGAGACTTTTGGGGTCAATACAGATGTTCAAAACCTCCTTTCTGGTATTAGAACAGATTTGGACTCTTTTTCAGAAGTAGAAGCTTTTTCTTTAATGCTTAACGGCTATAGAATAAGTCAATATGAATTGGATAAAGTAAATATAAAAAATTTTGTTACAAATACTGCATTAAAAGAGGAAAGATATCAATTCTTTAAGATTGATTCGTGGATTTCATCACCTGTTATTGATTCTTATTATAAAAATATCCTTGAAACTGCAAGCAAACGATTTTTTAAGGCTATTAGAATGAGTTTGCTGGTCAAGTTTATAACTATTTTATTGGTTGTACTTATATGTGGAACTATTATAAGTGCTTTCGGTTCAAGGTTTATTTACTGGGCAAATGAATCAATATCAAAAGGTCAATTATTATTAATGATTCTTCTTTTAATTACCCTCTTTATTGTATACAAAGGATTTAACTTTTTTTCGCATAGATTTTTTTCTGTATGGTTCTTGATAAATCTGTTACCATTTCTTCTTATATCTGTAACAGGGTTTATATTTATTGGATTTTATCTAATCACTTTTGATCGACTATTTCTATACTTAGGTAGTTTTAAAGTATTAGAAAAGGTAAAAATAAAGTGAAAATATAAAGATTAAATAGGGGACATTTCATAATATCAATTTCTTTTATGAATGAAAAAGAAGGATTATGGCTTTCTTGCCGTTAATCCTTCTTTGGAAAAAATAGGAAACCAACTAAAAAGTAGGCTTTAAAATTATGGTGGTTATGATGAAATCAAATCACAGTATGTCTTTGTTGTTCTGCAGCATTTTCACGTACAATGATACTTGCTTAGCAAAACGACCTTGCTGACGACCATCAAGCTCCTCATAAGCTCTTTGGACATCGTTAAATAGTAATTCTAGTAATGCATCTTCCTTCTCGTTTTCGAAGCTAAGAAGACGGTCTATGGAGGTATTAAAAAACGATGCAAGTACTTTCAAACTTTCAAGATCAGGTTCATGGCGATCCACTTCCCAATTTTTGATTTGTCCACGTGACAACCCTGTTCTATCAGATAATTGTTCTTGCGTTAAACCGAAAGACTTTCTGAAATTTTTAATGTTTTGGCCGACTGTAGTTTTCATAGTTTGAGTATAATAATCACTCTATTACTATACCATAATTGGTAGTTATTCTTACTTTTTTAATATATTTAGGTCGTATTTCTGTTTATGTAAAGAAAAAAGAACAAAGGTTTGGTTTTTTATGGTAAAATATTCATATAGAGAGCTTTAAATGAAAAACTGTAAAATGCATAATTCTTTCTATGAAATTCAAGGGAAACCGTTATATAAGGATTTTTAAAATCCCTCAAAAATGGTAGATTAAGTAGTTTTTAACTATATTACATGGAGATAGCGAAAGGTGAAGAAGAGGGAAGAGAATACATCGAACAATCTATAGAGAGTTTTTCTATAGTATTCTACCGGAACAGCCTGAAAACGTTGTAGATAAATTATACATAAAAGTTGGTGAAATGCTTGAAAGATAAGTTTAGTAAAGCCATTTTGACAATTGCTACTGTAGTTTGTTTTTCTATCACCGTTTTCCAATTGGCACTATCAACTTGATAGTGTCATTTCTGCTCTAAAGGAAATGAAGAGTTTTTGACCCAAAGCGACAAAAGCTCTCCATTTTAAGAAAGTCTACATATATTAAAGAGAATATAGGGGGAAGTAGATATGAAAAAAGAGCAATTAGTTAGGGAAGCGGTAAAATTGTGTTTGAAACACGGGGCCCCGATTAAAGCAGAAGATATTATTAAAATATGTCTAGATGAATCTTATAAGGAAAATCAAATACTTGAACTACTCACCACTTAACTTCCTTACGGACTGTTTGAAGTAGGATATCCCCGTAGTTCCTACGGTTAAAAGACAAATTGCTTCAATTCTAAGATTGAGCGCTGCGTTGTGATCTCTATCGTGATGTGTGCCACAAGAAGGACAATCCCACTTACGAATGGTTAGATTTTTAACATCTTTGTTTTTGTAGTCACAATTGGAACATAATTGACTAGAAGCAAATGTTTTAGATACCACAACTACTTGTTTACCATCCCACTTTGCTTTATATTCCAACATTGTTCGAAATTTTGACCAAGACACGTCACTAATCGCTTTTGCAAGCTTTCTATTTTTGAGCATGTTACTGACTTGTAAGTCTTCCATACCGATGCCATCGTGGTTTTTGATGATTTCTGTAGAAAGTTTATGTAAGTAATCAGCTCTTGCATTTGCAATATGTTCATGGATTCGTGCAACTTTCACACGTTGTTTATGCCAGTTCGAAGAAGCTTTCGTTCTTCTAGAAAGGATACACTGTGCTTTTGCTAATTTCTCTTCCAATGTACGAAAGAATTTAAGGTTTTTGTATGTTGTACCATCAGAAAGAATGGCAAAATCTTTTAATCCAATGTGAATTCCACAAGTGGATTCCGTTTTAGGCATTTCTTGTACCTCTGTTTCGACGAGGATGGATATAAATTATTTACCACTTGGGTTACGGCGAATCGTTGCATTTAAAATACGTCCTTCTATTTCACGACTTTTTGCAAAGCGAACAAGGACAAGCTTCGGCAATTTCATTTTGTTGCCTACAATTGCAATGTTTCTGTTCGTTTGCTTAGTTGTGTAGGATTGAATCTTATTCTTTTTAGACTTGAAACGTGGAATATCATTTTGTTTCTTGAAAAAACGTGAAAAAGCATCTGTGAGGTTTTTTAATGTGGATTAAAGAGCAATACTATCTAATTCCTTTAACCAGATTGTATCTTGCTTCTTTTTTAATTGGGTGAGCTAGGCAGAGCAAGTAGGATAGGTTAATCCTTTTCCTGTTTCTTTATAGGTATTATTCCATAGAGCAAGAAAATGGTTAAATGCAAAGCGACTGCACCCTATCGCCCCATGCTTGCCGAGGTTGCGAAAACCAAGCTAAAGTAGGGAGTGTGGTGCGTCAACGTATAAGATACTTATGTTCTCACCGTAGGGACTACGGATAGAGCCTGTTAAGATAACCGGTGGATACATCGGTGTTCGCAGGAATCTCCCACTTCAAAAAGTCCATAAGGACGTTAAGTGGTGAGTAGTTCAATTACTGACATGGATCACACCTCGCTTTTTTGTAGGCTTACGATTCATCTCCCACCTACCGTTGGGCTAGCGCCCTTCACACACTTGAGGAAGCGGTATTCTGTCAGGAAACGATAAAAAAGAAGACCGTCACGTTAAGTAGTCTTCTTTGATTAGCCATTCTTTTTATTTTGCATATAAGTAACATACATCTCTAACTGTTCCCAAGCTTTCTTTCTCTCATCTTCTGGAAGGCTTTCAATTAAAGCCATTATGTTCTTTCCTTCTTCTGTAACAATCTTATTTTCTTCTTGATTAAGCTCCGGATCGTCAGATAATCCTAGTAGATAATCTGTAGTGCAGTTTAATACGGTAGCAATTTTCGTAATTGCTTTTCTTCCAGCATCTTTTTTATTGTTTTCAATTTCAGATATAGTAGATTTCTTTAGATCAACACGATTCCCCAACTCTTCTTGAGTCCACTTCATTTCTTTTCGTAATTGTTTTACTCTATCCCCACGCATAATTAATTCTCCCTTTTATATAAATTAAAATAATGTGCAATAGTTTATTACTAAATGTGTTACTAACACACTGTAATAGTTATTAAGTTAATTTTAGTACAAAAGTTCGCTCTAGGCAAACTTTTGTAGTGTTGTAAGTTGTTATGAAGAAATTTATAAATGAAAAATAAATAAAAAAGTCCGAAAAAATAGTTCCCTTTTTTCGAACTTTTTGGTATAATAGTATTTGTAAGCGAGGTGAACCGGAAAGTGATCTTTGATAACAAAAAATTGTCGGCTTTGCTTAATAAAAATGAAATGAGACAAGTACAACTTGCTAAGGAGATAAAGCGCTCTAAGAGTACAGTTTGTGAATATGTTAAAGGTACGGAATCACCTGGTGAAGAAGCTGAATTTTCAATTTCAAGAGTATTTTCTATACCAGTTGAAGAACTGTTTAAAAAAGTTGAATAAATCGAATTTATAGCATTAAAAGATTTTTTTTAAATATTAAGTTCGAATTCTTCGAACTAATTTAAAGGAGCAAAAGAGATGAATGCATTAAAAACTTTTAAAAATAAAATTTTTGAGGTATCTGCAAAATTCGAAAATGGCGAAGTATTATTCGATGTAGAACAGGTTTCCAAAAGCTTAGGATTCACGCAAAATAAAGATGGAAAAACGTATATCAGATGGGATAGGGTGAATTCTTATCTTCCTAAAAATTCCTCACTTGTAGGGAAAGGTGATTTAATACCTGAATCGTTAGTTTACAAGCTAACTTTTAAAGCTAGTAACGAAATCGCAGAGGTTTTCCAAGACTGGTTAGCAATAGAAGTTCTCCCAATAATTCGTAAGCATGGAGCATACATGATAGATCAAGTACTAGAACAAGCGGTAACAAATCCAGACTTCATGATCGGCCTTCTCACTAACTTAAAAGAAGAACAAGCGAAGCGCATTGAAGCTGAACGCAAAGTATTACAGCAACAATCTTTAATAACATTCGCTCAAGCAATCCAAGTTTCAACGAATCTAATCAGTATAAAGCAGTTAGCGATTCTAATGAAGCAAAAAGGAATAGACATAGGTCAAAACAGACTCTTCGAATGGTTGAGAGAAAACGGCTATCTTTGCAAGAAAAAAGGAAGCATGTACAACACGCCTACTCAGTATTCAATGGATTTAGGACTATTCGAGTCACAAGAATTCGTAAGAACAAATAGCGAAGGTGAATTCGTAACATCATTCACACCAAAAGTTACAGGGAAAGGTCAGCTTTATTTCATTAATAAGTTTCTTAATCAGGAGGCGGTTTAGAGATGGAGAGCTCACTACTCTTGATAATTGTCGCGATAGTTATATGTTTATCGACATACTTAGTGCACCGAGTAGATGTTGCAGCCAAGAAAGCAGAATGGATTGAAAATGACAAATAAACAGCAGTGTGATGAATAGGATTATGGATCATAAAGGATTTAAGAGCTAGAGGTGTACATAACAGCGTAGCTAAGGTTGAGGAAAGATACAAGAAGTATATCACTCTGGCTAAATAAGAAAGATCGTCTTTATAGAGTTAATAGGACAAGCTTTCGCTTGTCGTAATATTCAGTATTTTAATAGAATGCCCCACCTAATAAATAGGTTCCTGGGTATTACGATGCGTGAAAGCATTAAAAAAGACCGTACAGAAGTACAGGCTAGTTGTTACACATATCGGTAACTATATTTTAACAGATTGTTAGATCAGTTTCCATATAGAGTAAGAAACGCCCTGTTAGAAGACAGGACGTTTTAAAGAAAGTCGCTTTGAAAATCTTATGTTCTTATTATATCACATAGATTATTATTGGTAAATAAGGAGGAATATGGAAATGATTGAAAATCCAATTATTTGCGGAAATCATCATGATTCATCGGCTAGTGACTTCATGGATTACTGTAAAGGTTGTGGCGGAGAAATCTATTACGGTGAAGGATACCTTGATTTTGATGGTGATCCTATTCATACAGAATTTGAATGCATCAAACAATATGTTGAAGAACATTCCATTAAGAAAGTTGCAGGTGAATGATGTGGATATGAATATACATCTTAAGTTCAAATTAGAAAAACGAATTTTTAATAGATTAATTGAACACAACAGGAAAAATGGAGAACCACATTCAAACGCTGTCATCCTAGCGTATGAACACGGCTTGCAAGTACTTGAGGAAATGTACAAAGCTAGCCAACAAGAAGAGAAAGAAGAAATTGCACCATTTTAAAAGAGAGGGGGATTTATATGACAATTGAAAATCCCTTTACTAAATTAGCTTAAATAGATTGCTTGGAACACGTTGAAAAGAAAGGATAAACAAACTAGCTAAGAAGTTGAAACCTATCTTAGAAAAAAATAAATCAGGAATCGTCCTTCTTTCATAGGTGAGGAAGGGCGCGAAGAATGAAAAAGAAGTGAAAGAGTAGGCAATTGAGTACTTTACTCCCGATTGCTATCCAGGATACAAAATAATCAAGATCCAAGGTGATATAGCGGTATGCGAAAGGGAAAATGAGTAATGTTTAAGATACCTATAAGACGTGGATCAATGAAAGAAATGATAAAAGCGGTTTGTGATTTAGAAGCAAGGGGTTATGACTATGTAGCACCAATCAAGAAAGTGTATAGAGTAGAAAAGACTTTCTATCATAAAGGGAAATTCAGAGGAAGAGACAAGGTTCGGTTTACAGGAATGGAAGACTTAGTAAGTTATGAATGTTGGATGAAGAAGGTGAACTAAATGGCAGATGTTAAATGGATAAAACTCTCTACTAGCATGTTTGAAGATGAAAAGATTCGATTGATTGAAAGCCTACCTGATGCAGATACATTACTAATCATTTGGATTAAATTGTTGTCTCAAGCTGGCAGAACAAATGCTAATGGTTACATATTCTTGAGTGAGAACGTTCCTTTTACAGAAGAAATGCTTTCAACACTTTTTAATAGACCGATAGCAACTGTGAGACTTGCACTACAAACATTCAAACAGTTCGGAATGATTGATGTAACAGACGATCAATACATATGCATCTCGAATTGGGAAAAACATCAGAACATAGACGGATTGGAACGTGTAAAACAATTGAATGCAGAGCGGAACAGGAAGTATCGTGAACGCAAGAAACAACAGCAATTAGCATTAGAAAACAAGGGTGAAGAAAGTGATGCTTGCGTGACGTCACGTGATGATACAGATATAGAAGAAGATACAGAATTAGATATAGATAAAGATAAGAAGAAAGAAAAGACTTCCCGTCACAAGTTTGAAACTTGCGACACCAACGGGGCTAAGTATTTGTTTGAAAAAATTAAAGGTAACAATCCTAAACAAAAAGAGCCTAATTTCGATACTTGGTCTAATGATTTTAGGCTGATGCGTGAAAAAGATAACCGTGAATTAAAAGAGATTAAAGATGTTATTGATTGGTGCCAAGCAGATCCGTTTTGGCAAGGGAATATCTTATCTCCTAAAAAGCTACGTGAAAAGTTCGATCAGTTAACAATTCAAATGAATTCTAAAAAAGGAGCGAAGAACAATGCAGAGAGCGGCGCTAGCAATACCAACCGATATAGTCAAAAAGGTGAATATGACTATGGGTTCTGATGTTTGTAATACACATGGCATGAATAAGATGAAGTTCAGTGGACAAGTTGTGTGCCCTCGATGCTTTCTTGAAAACGAAAGTAAGAAGCTCCAGGAACAAGAACAAGCGAAATACGATGCTGTTAAAGCGAACGAGAAGAAATTCTTATTCCATCAACAAAGCATGATTGCTGATAGTAATATTAAGAAAGCTAATTTTGATAACTACCAACCTACTAGCGAGGAAGGGGCGAAGAACCTTGAACTTGCAAAGATAATCGCAACGGATTATTTCAATAGGAAGGTGTTCAATACAATTATGGCCGGTAATTGCGGAGCGGGGAAAACACACCTTGCTTATGCCATCGCAAATCAGCTTGCAGGGGCAGGGATATTAGTGGTCTTCGTTACAGTTGGCGAATTGCTACGGAAAATTAAAAGTACATTCAATAAAGATTCCTTCTTAACTGAGGACTCAATCATAAGGACATTGGTACGAGCAGATGTGTTAATAGTTGATGATTTAGGAGCCGAGCTGGGCGCTCTAGATGCCAACACAAAAGCAACAAACTTCATTAATAGGGTGTTATTCGACGTTTTCGATGGTAGGCAAGGTAAATCTACTATTTTTACAACAAATTTTACAGGGGAGCGTTTGGAGGGTGCATACGATGAACGGATTGTATCACGTATCTTCAATAACTTTAGAGCGATTGTTTTCAAAGATACAAAGGATTACAGAAGAAAAGCATTGCCATTTTAAAAGGGGGAAGTTGAGATGTGTGCATGTGAAGGAACGGGAGTAATTAGGAACGATATGGGAACGGGAATGTATCAATTTGCACCATGTATTTGCGAAGCAGGGAATCAGACACCTGAAGAAGTGGATAGAAGACGTCATGGCGCCATAGCGCGTTTGGAAATAGCTTATCAAATGCAAATGGAGAGGAAATGGGATATGGATTTGGTGACTACATTACAAGTGAGTAAGAGGAAAAGAAAGAGAAAACAAATTAGCTAGGAGGATAAGCCATGACAGCAAAGGAACGGGCAAGACTACATGGTTTTTGGACGCATAAGAAGACAGGGCAGCGTATCGCTATATCGCGTGTGACGTTGTATGGCGAGGCACATGCGAGGAAGGTGAATTCGCTAGGGCATGAAGTGGGGCCGAAGGAAATTATGTTGGTACGAAATCTGAAGGAAGACTATGTGAAAGGCATGATTTAGGCAATGAACAGGGAATAAATTTAGAGCGATGTGTTATTACAAAAAGGGGTTTATACGGAAGAAGATACAGGGCGGCAACCTTATGAAATGAGCGAGCAGAAATTTTAGAATCTATAAAAAAGAGATGGGGAAAATGAGCAAGGAATTAGCAGATGAATTACATGAGAAAAACGTCCATAAATTATGGGGGGGTTCTTTCTAAATGTCATTGGTCTTGAGGGGAGTAAAACGTTTTAGAACGAAAAAAATAAACATGTTTATAAGATTTATTGTTTTTACACATAGAAAGTAGGTGAATCATCATTTGTTTAACTGGATGAAAGACTATCAGAAATTAGAAGAAGACATTGCTTATCTGGACTACAATTTAGATAAAACAAAAGCTGAATTAAAACGCTGGATTAGTGGTGATTTACGGGATGTTCGTTTAACTGCTTCATCGGAAGGTGCGAAAGTAGAAGAGAATATTGAAGCAATTGAATATGAATTAGCTCATAAGATGAATGAAGTATATAATTTAAAGTGTTTGATTAGTAAGTTTACAGGATTGGATCATCAAATACTTAGAATGAAATATATTGATGGAATGACCTTAGAACAAATTTCGTATGATTTACATTATAGTGCAGGATATATTCGACGTAAGCATGCTGAAATAAGAAGGATTGTCAAGTTTCTAGATGAATTTTAATGTTACCTTTATGTAGGTTATATATGGTGTACAAAAACCATTGAAAAAATGATTTATAGTAGTAATATAAGATTTTTACGAAAGGGCAACTATTTTTATGGTTGCTCTTTTTGTTGTGAAAGAAGACGAGTGTCATGAAGTAATTTTATAGAAAAATGGGCACTTAGCTGTTGGGTGTACTTAGTAAATTAGTAGTTTTTTAGACAAAAATAATAGGAAAATAAAGAGATGTTTAGTAATGAGTATATTAGCCGCTTCAGTTACGACAAAGAATCTGCCACAACAAGTATTACGATGGCAGACAATGGTAGACAGTGAATGTGCTGCACAAGGTGTATCTGAGTTAGTGCCTTATGTGCTTGGAATTATTATGGTGGAAAGTGATGGGAATTCAGAACAGACCCCCGATATTATGCAGTCAAGCGAATCACAAGGATGGTCAATGAATACAATCAAAAATCCTAAAGAGTCAATTTATTACGGAGTGATGCACTTAAAAGGAGCTTTTGCAGATGCAAAGAAGTATGGTATTACGGATTTAAGTGCTATTGTTCAAGCGTATAATTTTGGGCGTTATTACATCCGTTGGTTAGCTTCTAATAATAAACAGCATTCACTACAGGTGGCAGAGCATTATTCTAAAACTGTTGTTGCACCATCTCTTGGAAATACAACTGGTGCGATGATTCGATATAGTCATCCTATTGCTGTGGCATACAATGGTGGTTATAAATATAAAAATGGTGGGAATTTCTTCTACGCTGAAATTGTTAAACAGTATGTTGATTTTGATGGAGGAACTGGTGGTGGTGAAAATAAACCAGTGCAACCAGAAGGTATTGGAATCGCTGTATCTAAGTATCCAGTTGGATGGGGTGTTAATCTATATAGCCAAGCACAAGGTGGATATTTTACGGGTAACGTAATTAATGATAAAACACCGTATCTTATTTTAAGTGGAGCTTGGTATGAACAACCTATGATATGTCTTGGAAATGAGGCGTGGGCTTCTCTGGAACACTTCGATGTAGAATGGTTCAGTGCTTATTCAAAATATCCAGCGGGTTATGGTATTAATACATATGATGGTCCAAACGGAAATTATACAGGTAATGTAGATGGCTCCGTTCCATATAGAGTTTATGCACGACAAGATGGTTATTTGGATATTGGACAAAGTACATGGTTAAAAGAAGAACATTTTAATGTTAGATAAGAATATAGGATAGGAGTCACTCACTTGAGTGGCTCTTTATTTTGGAATCGGGGCATGATCGGAAATAAAAAATGATAGTGTTGCCCTATACTAAGTTGTTTTTTATCTAGGATAAAGTGAAGTTTTAAGCTCGTTATATAAAAATATTACAAATAGGGGGATTTAAATTGGAACATCAAGCTTTGATACCAGTAGTAAGTGAGAAGAAAGCACAGAAAGAAGTAGTAAATATATTAAAAGAATATCAAGCATTAAAAATGAGATTAGAAGATGAATTAACACAAGATAATATCAATGTATTTCCGGAGTTACGTGATTCAAAGGAAATATGTAAATTGAAGGTAAGAAGAATCGAAAAAGTTTTAAATGAAATTTTAGATACTGATGAAAGAAATATCATCATGATGAAGTTTTTAACGAATAAAAATTTGAAAGATTCATATGTACAGAATGAATTAATGTTAAGTAATTCTTATTTTTATCAAAAGAAGAAAAATGCAATTAAATTAATTGCTATAGCATTGGGGATTATTTGAAAAAAGATAAGAAATGAAGATATACGTAAACAGTTATAAGAGGTATCGAGTCACATTAAGCTATTATATGTCATTCAGTGAAATCCCCCAATTTGTTTTCTTCCTGCAAGCATATATATCAACTTTTCAAAGGATTTCATGTGTCTAGGTCTATAAAAGACTTTCGGATGCACTAAATTGAAATTTATCTCTTACTAAGCAGTAGCTAGTGTTCTATATACGTTTTAATACGGGCAATCCTCTGAGATAGAGTGTTAAACAGTAGAGAAAATACAGATAAATAGGGACAGTTTTTAATGGGTTTTTAAAAATGAAATCAACGATAAAATTACTACAAGAAAAGGAGTAAAGTCCCTTTTACTAACTAATAGAGGAGTATGTAAGAATGAAGAAAATAGCAGATATATCTTATCATAATGGAACTATTAATTGGGCAGAAGCGAGTAAAGACTTGGAGCTTGCAATTATTCGTGTACAATATGGATCGAATAAAATTGATTCGAAGTACAAGGAATATGTACAAGGGTGTAAAGCGTATGGAGTTCCATTCGGCCATTATGCTTATGGCTGTTTTGTAAACGTTCAGGACGCTATTATAGAAGCGAAAGATTTTATGGAACGTGCTGACAAAGATGCGAAATTTCTTGTATTAGATGTAGAAGATGATACACTAGCAAGTTGTGGACCAGCTAACTTGGCAAAAGCATCTCAGGCTTTCATTGATACATGCCGTGCAGCAGGTTGGAAAGTTGGATTTTATGTATCACATCACATGTATACAAGTTATGGATTAAATACTGTAAGTGCAGATTTCCTATGGATTCCTCGTTATGGTGGCAGCAAACCTGCTTATAGTTGTGATATTTGGCAATATACTGAAAATGGTAGCGTTGCAGGTATATCTGGTAATGTAGATTTAAACTACTTAAATGGAAATAAATCTATTGAATGGTTTATAGGAAAGGGTTCTAATCCAGAAGAACCAACTTGGACAAATGCTTATAACCCAACAGATGGTTCAATTGGAGTGTGCTGGAATAAGTACGGTGA